>NZ_JAYGHM010000046.1:0-18078 GCF_034931125.1 Rivularia sp. UHCC 0363
CGTTACAACCAACTCGCTCGTTACAACCAACTTGCTCGTTACAACCAACTCGCTCGTTACAACCAACTCGCTCGTTACAACCAACTTGCTCGTTATAACCAGCTCGCTAGTTGCTTTTAGCGAGCTATATTCAGCCTACGCAGGTAGGCTTTATTTGGGTAGCCCCACCATAGCCAGAGTGAGGGGGATTTAGCGCAGCGTCATACAGAATTGGTATAAGTCCTACAAATATTTTATGCCGCAGAATTAGTGTGGTGAAATACTATTTTTTAATCTTAAAAATATAAAAAAATATACTACTAAAAATGTCAGATTATATTTAACTAAGATAAATTCGCAACCGCTCGATTTAATAATTGTGAGAAAACTTGGCGATCGCCATCTGAAAATCCCTGCATAGTTTGTTGACGAATTTCCTCAACAATAGGTGGTAAAACAATTTCGAGTTCCTTACCCGCATCAGTTAACCATATTCGCCAAACTCTTCTATCCTGCATATTTCGTTCGCGACGCACCAATCCTCTTTCTTCCATGCGATCAATTACCCCCGTTAAAGTACCTCCGACCTGTTTTAGTTTCTCTCCAATGCTAGAAGTCGGTAAACCATCTTCTTCCCACAAACAGCACAAAACTATCCAGTGAAAAGGAGTTAGTTTAAAAGGTTCGAGGTATTCATTAAATCTGCGCGATAGCAATTGCGATAATAGTTTGATTTGATAATCTACGCTGTATGGTGCGCGTTGTCTGGATAAATCCGATGTCGGGGAGTTTTCTGATGTTTGAAGCATTAATGTCAATTACTTAGCGCTCGTAAAATTAGATTAGCATTATAAGTAGTCCAGTGAAATATTTATTCCCCGTTCCCTACTCCTAACCGTAAGCTTCCCAAGCCAAATCTATCAATCCATCTAAAATTGCTGCTGCTACTATCGCACCACCTTTTTGATTTTTAATTGTAATATTAGGTATAGACAATTCTGTTAAAGTTTGCTTCTTCGCATCTATATCCATATGCATAAATTTGGGTGGTGTAGCAATTATCAAAACAGGTCTAATTTTTTCCGCTTCAATTAATTCAACTAGCGTTTTTAAAGCTGTTGGGTCTTGACCTACTACAAATATTCCTTCTGGATAGCGTTTAGCTAAGGCTTCCATACCCCAAGCAGCCACAGTTTTTTGTTTCTGAGGACGAGTCTGAGCTTCCATAGCACAATAAACTGGATTAGCAAAACTATTTTGTACATTCTTTATAATACCGGCTTGCACTGTTGTTGTATCTACCACAATACTGCTGCGCGATGCTAATGCTGCTGCTGCTGCTTGTAAGGAACGTTCCGAAAATTCAATCAATGTTTTGTACTCAAAGTCACCTGTAGCGTAAATGACTCTTCTAATAATTTCGTACTCAGCTAGTGAAAAATGTCGATATTCCCTTGGGGATGCTGGACTTAAAGCATCGCGTTCTGGGTACATAAGAGCAAAAGCACCACCAATTTCTCTATCAATGGTTGCTAAACTTTGAGCGTCCGTTACGTGCCATTCCATCATTTTATCAATTATCAATTATCAATGGGGCATTGGGTGTAGGAAAACAATTTTAATTCCTAATTTCTAATTCCTAACTCTTAACTCTTAACTCATTTAAGTTTCCGAAGTAGAAGAACGATTTATAAAAGGAGATAAATAAGCAACTAAAGCTCCAATCAGAAAACCGGAGATATTGCGAACTAAAGGTAGCCAATCAGAGGTACGGGTCACAACTGGACCGATTCCAAAGGCAATAAACAAAATTCCCCATAAAGGAGAAAATATTAATGCCCATTGCCAAGCGATAATTTGTTTTTCATCTCTTGGTTGAGCTGCAAATCCACAGATAACCCCACCGATAACTGAAGTAATAAAGGTCAGAATCCACTGTTCCCGTGGCAATCCTGGAACAACGTTACAACCACCCTGACGCAAACAACCTTCTACAGTTTGCAAAGCTTCAATAATAGCTTGGTCTTCACCTTTTTCTCTAACAAAATATAAGTTACCAAAACGGGTTTGTAATTCTATCCAAAAAGTTCGTGGTAGCAATTCGTAAACATCATCACCAACCGCAAAACTGAGAATATTTCCACCCCGAGAATCGGCAACAAGTAAAATACTATGATCGTTTAAACCCCAAAACTTAATTACGGCTCTACCGGGTGTTTGGTCATACTGAGTAAGTACTCGCAATTGCCAACCAGTTTCTTTTTCAAAGTCGTTGAGTTCTTGAACTAAATTTTGCTCTTGAACAACATTCAGAGATTTCCCCAAGTCTACAACTGGTGTTACTTCCGCAGGCAGCAATTCCGGATTATTGTAAGCATAAGCAGCGCTCGGATGTGTCGTCCAAATTGAGCCAGCTAAAAATAATACTGTCAAAAATGTAAAAAATCGTCGCCAAGAACTATTATGCATGGGTTTTTTATATAAATTTCAACACTGAAATTAAGCAAATTGTTTCAAGAAGCAAGAAGAAAAATCATACTTCTTTACATTTTGTAACCTTATTCTAATTTATTTTACATTCATCTAGGCATAATTTTTGTTGAAGATACATCGAATACATCTCCAGGAGGCGTAAAATTAGCGTTGAAAGCTAGTACAAGTAAGCCTGGTGGGCTGATGTGTGAAGAGAATTTGGATTTTACGCTGATTCTCAGATAAGTGAGGGATGATAGCCGCGATGATTAAACCAACCAATGAAAATTCTGAATAATTATTAAAATACTCGCGTTCTCAACCGTGGAGCCAAAGCTGTTCGTAATCTTATAGATGTCTAAAGCGATCGCAATTTCCTTTGTGTTTGATTTTTCAATAAGACGCGATCGCACCGTAGGAAAATTTAGGTAGTTTTGAGGATTTGAATTTGAGACGTAGCACTGCGGAGATCTCTACATGGGTTTCGTTTTTAATACAAAATGTATGTTTAATTCAGCCCTAAAACAGCTATTCATTGATAACTGCTCACTGCTCACTAGTCATTCCCCGAACTAAAATCACGGTACAATCAACACCGTATACAATTGCTTCTGGAATATTGCCTTTGATGGCTTGCTGTAACATTCCTTCGCGGGAAGCACCTAAAAGAACTACATCGGATTCATCGGTTTTTACTAAGTTAATTATTCCTTGAGCAACCGAATCAGATCTAAGAGGTACGGATGTTATTTGATTGGATAGCTTATACATATCAATCAGCTGATGTCTAGCTGCTTGCAATAATTTTGTATCCAGCTTGGTTTCAGATAAAGGAAACACTTGTGTAAGATTAATTTTTAACTTATTGTTTGAAGCAGCTAAAGCAGGCAATAATTTAAGCGCTATTTTTGAATTTGGTCCTCCAGCCATTGGTACTAAGCAACTGCTAAAGTTAGTTGGAATCAAAGAATTATTTTTTAATTTTGTGTTGAGGTTTTTTCCTAATTTTACTAATACTACTTCACAACTGGCTTGGCGGATTATGGTGTCTACAACGCTACCAAAAATACGACCGGGGGTAGAAGTACCACCTTTCCACCCCATTAAAACTGTATTTATATTTCTATCTTTAATAGTTTCTAAAGTTGCATTTGCGACATCATGAGCAACTCTAATTTGCGTGTGTACGGGAATTTTCCATTTTTTACCCATGATTTCCGCAGACAACAATAACCCACGACTTTGCGCTGTTTTAACAGGAGTTTCGGCTGGATTATTATGACGAGAAATGATCACTACTTGCAAACATTCAATTTCGTAAAAGTTATATTTCGCGATTGTCGCTGCTAGACCTAATAACGTCTCTGCGGTTTCAGGATTAGCAACCAAAACTAATAATCTACCTTGCCCAGTACTCGGTGACTGGGTTTGATAAACTATGTAGGAAGGTTTGATTTTCGGTTGATTGGGAGCGCTTTTGCAGTTGAGATAGTTTGCTTCGGCTCGAATAATATCTCCCCGACTAATCATTCCTACTAATCTTCTTCCTTCTAAAACTGGCAAGCGACTAATTTGATGTCTATCTAATACATATAGGACGTTACTCAAGCTATGTTTAGAGGTAATCGTAATCGGATGCGATGTCATGATTTCACTTACAGGTGCATCTCTAGATAACTTTCCTTCCCGTATTTTCATCAAATCGCTTTGAGTGACAATACCTACTAATTTAGTGTTATCTAGTACGGGAAAACCACGTTGAGTAGAATGAGAAAAAGCCTGTATTGCTTCATCTACAGTCATTTGCTCTTGCAAAGTTTCCACCTGACGCTGCATAACTTCTTGTGCGGTTAAATTAATGAATCTACTATTGATAGGCATTTCTGTATCAATATCAATACCATTTAATTGCAAAAGCTTGGCATATAGCGAGCCTGGGATCAATTTATCAGCAACTAGATAAGATGTTACAGAACCAATCATTAATGGTAGTACTAGATTGAAATCTGTAGTAATCTCAAAAATAATCATAATTGCGGTAATTGGGACTTTGGATACCGCGCTAAAAAATGCTCCCATTCCCACTAAAGCGTAAGTATTAGGGGTACTGAAACCTAAAATTTGGAATTCGACAACCCCAACTAAGTATCCCAGACAAGAACCTAAAATCAGACTGGGAGCAAATAACCCTCCTGGCGCTCCCGAACCAAATGCGACTAATGTTAAAATAAATTCTGCGACAAATACTAACATTACTTTATAAACGCTGGGCTGACCGTCAATAATAAATAGTCGCAAACCAGTATTATTGCGAAATCCTTCGGGTAGCATCGCGATCGCAATCCCAGAAATCAACCCAGCTAAAGCTATTCTTAAGGTTAAACTGACACGCAATTTACGATAATAACTCAGGCTTAAAAGTAAACCTTGCCTAAATAGTGCAGCTAGTAAACCGGCTAAAATACCCAGAATCAGGTAAAAAGGAAGTTCTGTAATTATAAAACTGCTTTTTGACTCGATTAATTCTAGATTCAGCTGTAAACTTCTACCACCTAATAGTCGTGAAACTACCCCACCAATAAATGAAGCAATAATGGCAGTTCCCAGAGTCAATCCTGATAAATCCTGGAGTAATTCTTCGACAACAAATAATATACCCGTAATTGGAGCATTGAAAGCTGCTGCTAATCCCGCACCCGCACCCGCAGCAATCATTTGTCTGCGATGGTCTGGAGAAGTGGGAAATACGCGACTCATCCCTGCTGCTAAAGCTGCACCTACATGAACCGTGGGTCCTTGTCTTCCTAATGTCATTCCCGAACCCAGCATCAAAATCGCGCTAACCAGCTTTACAGCCGCTACCCGCCAAGTTAATGTGATGGGGATATTAGCCAAAGAAGCTTTCACTTGAGGAACACCGCTACCACTCGCTTCGGGTGCAAACCTCTCTACTAAAAAGCCAGCCAAAAAACCAAAGCTAGCACCAATTAATGGTAAGGCTAAAATAGCTGGTATTGCATAGGAAGTACTAACTCGGAACGTTCCCAACCATCCCGAACTAAATCTTAGAAATACTGCGGATAAAGCCGCAACCACTCCGATAACGCAAGCTTCTGCAATTGCTAAACCTCTCCTGGGCTGCCAAAAATCGCGAACGTATTTATTAAAATTGGGCATAGGTCATTGGGCATTGGAAATGGAAATGGGAATAGGAATTAGCATAAAATATATTTATTACAGTAATTCAGTTAGATACAACTGTTTATTGGCTATTATAGTCCGATGTTAAAAAATATTCTTAATAATAATTAATGATATATATTGATTATTTAATAGTTGAAGTATGTCGCCCAAATGCAGAGATTAGCAAAAATTTTATTGATAAATAGTGATAATATCAATAAACATAATTTTTTATTTTAAATCTAGATTCTTGACTAAGTAATATGTTGAACTGTTGGCAAAATATTTATAGTTACTGCTCTACAAAAATTATTTTGCTCCATAACCAACATTATTTAATTATTTACTAATATTATCTTTTTTCCCAATTACCAATTACCAATTACCAATTCCCAATTCCCTATTTCCTTTAAGAATTATTTTTCCCCGTGCTAGATAATCCATCAACGATCAAAGATGAAGTATAGCAAGAGCCATTCCAATCAGTATCACCACCGAGTTTAATCAACTGTTTCAAAGCAGTATAAATATTACCCGATACCATCGTATCTTTGATGCGTCCGGTAACTTGACCATTTTCTACCCGATAACCCAAATCGATATTAATTGAAAAATCGCCGGAAATCCCGTTACCACCACCGAGCATCTGGTCAACAATTAAGCCATTGTGCATTTCTTCGATCAATTCTGGTAAACTGCCATTTCCTGGTTGTATCAAAAAGTTAAATAATCCTGGAGTTGGATAACTACTTAAACTCGGACGAAATCCGTTACCTGTAGTTTTGATTCCTAACCGATTTCCTGTAGTGCGATCGCAATAAAAATTTTGCAATATTCCATCTTGAATAAAAGTCAAATTATCAGTAGGGGTACCTTCGTCATCAAAAGGACAGCTATAGGGCCCAGCGAGTGGGTCTTGATAAACAGTCAGTAAAGGTGAAACTACTTGTTTACCCATACGTTCAGCCCAAGGGGAAGCACCTTCTAACACTAGTTTTCCGTTGAGTGCGGCTTGTACGGTACCCCAGAGCATATCGGCAGCTTTAGAGGTAAACAAAACTGGGATACGATTGTTCGGTGCAGCTACATTTGTCTGGGCCCAATTCAACCGCTGTAAAATTTGTTGCGCGACTGTTTCAGGGTTAAGTTTTCCCCGTTCGGTTTGTCCATCCGCAACGCTCAAAAAATCATCACCCCGAACCCATTCTGCTGAGATATAGCAACTCAAAGTAGTATCGGTATAGTGAGCATCCAGACCTTGAGTATTCACCAATCGAGTGGTTTCTACATCGCATTCCCAATCACCATTACAAATAACATCCGGGTAGACATCGCGAATCAAAGCAATAGTGTGCTTACCCCACTCCACCAAAGTTTCCGACGATATATTTTCACCCAAATCTGGATAAACAACTTGAGAATTACCAGTTAACTCGACAATTTCCGGCTGATTTAACTTACTCAAAGCAATAGCACGCTCAACCATCGTCTGTGCTTCCACGGGACCATTTGCCACCGTTAGACCCGGACGACCTTCATACCATAACCGTAAAGCAGTACCCTCAGACTGATTACTTTCAAGTTGCTTGAGACGATTTGCTTCAAAAAACACCGGCTTAGAGAGCGATCGCGATTGATATACCTCAGCTTCAGTTGCACCAGATTTTATCGCAACTTCCAATAACTGCTCCATCAAGTCATTAGTCATTAGTTGTTAGTTCTTAATTATTAGCCAACAGGAAATATAGTTCTTAACGGGTCAAAGGTCAAAGAATTTTGGATTTTGGATTTTGGATTTTGGATTGGGAATGGGTAATTGGGAATTGCGAATGGGTAATTGGGAATGGGTAATTGGGAATTGCGAATGGGTAATTGGGAATGGGTAATTGGGAATTGCGAATTGAAAACAACTAGGGAGCAAGATAGCGGACACTACAAATGCTTTATAAATCTTTCTCTCCCCATCTCCCCATCTCCCCATCCCCCCATCTCCCCATCTCCCCATCTCCCCATCCCCCCATCCCTCCATCCCCCCATCTCCCCATCCCTCCATCCCCCCATCTCCCCATCCCCTTGTCCCTCCATCCTCAAATCTCCTTTAACAGCCAAAATCCCGCGAATGATTCCGAATTCGGGTCTAACTGTACTCCAATAAAGTGAACTCCGTTAGCTTGCTGCTTGACTTCTTCAAAGTTCTGTGCTTGGTCTACCATTTGCGGATTTTTGATATTCGCTAAAATCCAACTTTCAGTTGCACCAGTTTCTAAAATCAATCTTCCTTGCTTGGTATTATCAAACCTTAACCAAGCCAACTCCAAACCGGACATCCAACCCGCGATCGGTAATGCTCTATTTGAGTAAACCAAAACTCCGGGAATCTTGGTTTCAGGGGCAATTTCTACTAATTCTAAAGGGAAAGCTCCACCGAAATCAATATTCCACTCTGGCATATCCGCAAAATCCGCAGCGGTCAAGGTCACAAATCCTAGTTGTTCTCCTTCTAAAGCGTCGGGTAAGCGCTGAGGTAAAGGAGCTTCTAAACGCACCGAGGGATTAGTACCTCCTTGAAATCCCGGTTCTTGGGGATAAACTTGTTCCATCCGTTGTTGTAACCACTGATTGAGCGCTAATGTCTGACGACTGGGTTTCGCTGGAATTCCAATGTCTTCACAAGCTTTAGTAATCATATTATTCATTTGACGGCGGAAAAAGCGGATTTTACCCGGTGCTTCTCCGGCTTTATCTATTGCTTCCTGCAACGCAGTTTGCAACCATACGGAATTTACTGTTGAACTGGGACAATATTTAGCGTAACGAAATAAGGAATCAGTTTTGGTGCGGATATCCAAAGGAGTTTCGCAAATCAAGACTTCCCAAATTTTCTTGTTGTTTTCATCCAAAATTGGACGTGAGTAATAATCCAGTTCCCAAATGCTGCCCATATTATGCCGTAATCTTTTGGCTACTTTGTCTATATATTTATGATACGAGCGTATTGGCAACTCGTAATACTATTTATTTTTCGATGTATCTTTGCTATTCCTGATGGATACGACTTTTGCTAAAAAAATTAAATAAAATTGAAAGAATTACTTTTATTTGGGGAACTCTAAACAGTAAGGAATAATATTTAAAGAGGTAAAATGATACTTTGTAATAATGCTAGCCACCCTTTCGATTTAGCTACAGTTATTAAATCTTCAGAAGCCATACACAGTGAAATCAATTTAGAAAATTTACCCCGCACGGTGTTACAGATTATTTTAGAAAATTCTGGCGCTCAAAAAGGCTGTTTGATATTACAAAAAGATAAACAGTTTTTTGTAGAAGCAATTGAAAATAGTGGAAGTAATAATTATACTATAGCCCAATCAATTACTGTTGGAGAATGTACGGATATACCTCAACAGATAATTAATTATGTTATCAAAAATCAAAAAAGTTTAATAATTGAAAATGCAGTCGATTCTATTTACAAAGATGATATTTACATTCAAAAGCATCAGTGCAAATCTATTTTATGCGTTCCCATTCTGTTTCAAAGCAATATCGGGATATTTTATTTAGAAGATAATTTAATCACAAACGCATTTACACCCTCAAAATTAGAATTTATTAAAATATTTATTTCCCAAGCTGCGATCGCCATCAAAAATGCTCGTTTATTTGCCAGCGAACAAGAAAAAACACGGATTTTGCAATTTAGAAGCGAAATTGATTCAACGCTAGCTAAAAGCCACGATTTACAACAAATGCTGCAACAATGCACGGAAATTATCGTATCTTACTTAAATGTGGGCTTTGCTCGGATTTGGACTTGCGATCGCAACCAAAAACAATTGCAGTTGCAAGCTAGTGCCGGTATTTATACGCATATTGATGGCGCACACAGTCGCATCCCTGTAGGTAAATTGAAAATTGGCTTGATTGCTCAAGAGCGCAAACCTCACATTACTAATTCAGTTCAAACCGATGCAATCAGCGATAAAGAATGGGCCATTCGGGAAGGAATGATTGCTTTTGCAGGATACCCGTTGATTGCTGATGGAGAAATTATGGGTGTAGTAGCGATGTTTTCCCAACAGAAATTAGATCAAAATACTCTTGAACTATTGAGCTTTATTGTCGGAGAAATTGCGATTGCAATTAAGCGTAAAAATACAGAACAAGCTCTAAAACAACAAGAAGAACAATATCGTAGTATTTTTGAAACTGTAAACGATGGACTATCAATATTTAATTTAGAAACGGGTAAAGCAGTTGCTGTAAATCCGACATGGTGTCAAATGTATGGTTATTCAAGCGAAGAATTTCTAACTTTAAATGCTTCAGAATACATTCATCAAGATTCTCTGTATTTATTTGGTGAATTTATTGATTCGGTAAAAGCTGGGAAGGAATTTTACGCTCAAGGTATTTGTATTCACAAAAATGGGACTTTATTTGATGTGGAAGTCAAAGCTACATTTTATATTTATAATAACAAGCCTCATGCATTAACAATTACGCGAGATATTAGCGATTTCTGCGAAGAGCTTCGCTTACGCAAACGTGCAGAAACAATCTTACAGCAGCGCACTCAGGAATTGGAACAAACTTTAGTAAAGTTAAAATCGACTCAATCGCAACTAATCCAAACCGAAAAAATTTCCCAACTCGGACAGCTTGTTGCTGGTGTAGCACACGAAGTAAATAATCCTGTTAGTTTTGTCTCTGGTAATTTATCCCATGCAGAAGGGTATATACGAGACTTAATTAATTTACTTAATTTATATCAACAAGAATTTCCCCATCCTGGAGATATTATTGAATCAGAAATTGCCGAAATTGACTTGGAATACTTAATAGAAGATTTACCCGCAATGGTTTCTTCAATGAAACTAGGTGCTGATCGGATCAAGGATATCATGTTATCATTACGCAATTATTCTCGTACCAGTTCCGATGAAAAGAAAGCCGTAAACTTACGTGAAGGTATTGATACTACCTTAATGATATTATCTCATCGGCTCAAAGCAAAACCCGAACGTCCGGCAATTCAAATCGTGAAAAACTATACCGATTTACCTTTAGTTAATTGCGATCGCGGTCAAATTAATCAAGTATTTATGAATTTAATTTCTAATGCTATTGATGCGTTAGAGGAATCAAATCAAGGTACAAGCTACAAAGAAATAGAGCAAAATCCCAATATAATTACCATTACCACCGCAGCTTTAGATAACTGGGTAACTATAACCATCGCCGATAACGGAACGGGAATTCCCACCCAAGTAAAACAAAAGTTATTTGATGCTTTCTTCACTACCAAGCCAGAAAGTAAGGGAACTGGTTTAGGATTATCAATTAGTTATCAAATTATCACAGAAAAGCACGGTGGAACTTTGGAATGTATTTCTTCACCAGGTAGCGGTGCTAAGTTTGTCATGCGGATTCCAGTTTAATATTTATCATCGCGAGTAAATTGTCAAATATATGAAAAGCAATATATTAACGGTAGAATAATCTTTATTTGCCCAGCATCACCAAACCACTGAGATTTTCTTATGATGAATTTTACACTTGAACGTGCATTTAGCGATCGCCGCGTACTCAAAGTAATTAGCGGTCTGAATAATTTCGATTCTAATCGTGTTGCTGCAACTGTAAAAGCCGCACACCACGGTGGTGCAAGTTTTCTCGATATCGCTGCTGATGCCGATTTAGTAAAAATGGCAAAACAATTGACCGATTTACCGATTTGTGTATCGGCAGTAGAACCCGAAAAATTTCTCAAAGCAGTTGCAGCAGGTGCCGATTTAATCGAAATTGGTAACTTTGATTCTTTCTACGCTCAAGGAATTAGATTTGAAGCCGAAGAAGTTCTAGCTTTAACAAAACAAACCCGTGCTTTACTTCCCCGAATCGCGCTTTCCGTCACCGTTCCTCATATCTTGACATTAGATCAACAGGTACAATTAGCAGAAGAATTAGTTGCATCCGGTGCAGATATTATTCAAACAGAAGGGGGTACCAGCAGCAAACCCCAAAATATCGGTTCCTTGGGACTAATAGAAAAAGCGGCTCCCACCCTAGCAGCAGCTTACGAAATTTCTCGCGTTGTATCAGTACCAGTACTTTGCGCTTCCGGTATTTCCAACGTTACCGCACCTTTAGCGATCGCAGCAGGTGCAGCAGGTGTCGGAGTCGGTTCCGCAATCAACCAGCTTAACAGCGAAATTGCCATGATTGCAGCAGTACGTAGTTTAGTTGAAGCGATCGGAACAAAAGTAGAAATTAACAGATAACAGATAACCAATGTAGAGACGTAGCAGTGCTACGTCTCATTAACTAAATCGCAAGTCTACAATATTGATTAATTATTAATAACTAGGATGCTAAACGCAACATCTACCTAACGCATCAAAATACCATTTCACAAAATTAGCAGTATCAATCAAAATACCCGAAGACGTAGCATTGCTACGTCTCTACATTGGTTACACGTATAATCTTTAAATCATCACTTCCTTGATACTATAAATTACCTGCTGTTGCTGTTCCTCTGAAAGTTCTGGGAACATGGGTAAAGATAGAACTTCATGACAAACTTGTTCAACGACTGGTAATTGTCCCGGTTGATAGCCCAAACTTTGATAAACTGGCTGCAAATGTAAGGGATAAGGATAGTAAATCGCTGTATTTACACCTTTTTCTTGCAATTTATTGCGTAATAAATCTCTTTTACCATTTTGAACGCGAATCGTATATTGATTCCATACTCCCGTTCCTCCAGGTAATTCCTGTGGGATAATAATATCGGGAACGTGACTGAGAAATTCGTGATAACGAGCTGCAATTTGCTGCCTTTGCTGGTTCCAAATATCTAAATAACGTAGCTTAATGAGTAAAATCGCCGCTTGAATCGAATCTAACCGACTATTTACACCAATCTCTTCATATTGGTATTGACTTTTTTGACCGTGGTTTTTCAATAACTTCAACCTTGCGGCAATTTCTGGATTACTAGTGGTAATTGCACCACCATCACCGCAACCTCCCAAATTTTTGGTAGGGTAAAAGCTAAAGCAACCAATGTGTCCGATACTGCCTACTTTTTGATTATTCCACATTGCTCCTGTAGACTGAGCGCAATCTTCTACTACCAATAAATTTTGGGAAGCAGCTAATTCCATTAATGCCGTCATATCAATGGGTTGTCCAAACAAATGCACTGGAATAATCGCTTTAGTATTAGATGTTACTGCTGCTGCGACTTGCTGTAAATCCAAATTGTAAGTAGCTGGATCGATATCAACAAATACCGGCTTAGCACCCACAGCGCTAATTACTTCACAGGTAGCGACAAAAGTGAAAGGTGTGGTAATTACTTCATCTCCCGCACCAATATTGTAAGCCCTTAAAGCCAAGTAAAGAGCATCCGTACCGGAATTACAAGCTACACAATCGGTGACATTTGTATAAGTAGCAAGCTGTTGTTCCAAACCTTCAACCAAAGGACCACCAATATAGCGTCCTGAAGATAGAACCTCCAAGACCGCTTCACTTACTTCTGCGGCAATAGTAGAATATTGCTGTTTATTATCAAAAGCAGGAATAGAATTTACGGTTTGTATCATGAGACTTTTTTATATGAAAATAGATGATAATGCGGAATGACTTGTTAAATTTTTAATCGTATTGCCAGTTTTATACTGTCGCCCATAATACGCTATAAACAAGACTTTAATTCGATTTTTGGCAATATAACATCATAGGGGTACTATTTTTGGCTGTAATGTTCAACTTTGTATATTGATACATCAAGTCCTAATCTTCATCCGCGAATAAATACTGAGAATTTGATTTGTTTAGTAATTGCGTTTTAATGCAGACAGCGCAACTATCAGCCGAAAATATTGATAGTAAAAAGATAAATAGTAGTTTCAACAACTTATTTTGATGACAGAATTAATACAGCTAAATTTTTTAGACTTAGCGATCGCGCTAGGATTAATGGCGATCGCGATCGGTTTGTCTATTTGGGAAAAAATCGGACTTGAGCTAAATCTGGCTATTGCTACCGGCAGAACTATCCTACAGTTATTAGTATTGGGATACATTTTAGACTTTATTTTTGCCCTGAATAACGTTTTGGCAGTTTTGGCGATTTTAGCAGTAATGCTCACCGTTGCAGCGATTGTTGCCAAAAATCGGATTACTCAGAAAATGCCGCAAGTTTTACCTTTAGTCTGGGGTTCGATGTTCTTGAGTACTGCATTCACTTTGATTTATACGAATTTTCTGATAATTCAACCCGATAAATGGTTTCAGCCACAGTACGTAATTCCTCTCGCCGGAGTAGTATTAGGTAATGCTATGAATGCGGCTGCGATCACCGGGGAAAGATTAGTTAGTACAATCAATGCAAGCCATATGGAGATAGAGACACACCTCAGTTTAGGTGCAACTCCACAGCAAGCAATTCAGCAGTATCAAAAAGATTCTATCCGTGCTGGTTTAATTCCCACCATCAACCAAATGATGATAATTGGGATGGTAACAATACCGGGATTTATGAGCGGATTAATAATTAGCGGTGTTGATTACGATAAAATGCCCTTCCAAGCTGCATCCGAAGCCGCATCTTACCAAATTTTACTGATGTTTATGGTCGCATTGAGCAACTTATTAACAACAATACTGCTCACCAAAGCTCTTTCTCGTCAGTTTTTCAACTCCAATTTTCAACTAGTCAGGTAAGAGAATTACCAATTCCCCATTCCCAATTACCCATTACCAATTCCCTACTCCCTATCAATAAAAAGAATCCCATTCAAATGGTCAACTTCATGTTGAATAAGAATAGATAACATTCCATCAGCAGTAATAGTAAAAGGTTGATGTTCTCGATTTAAAGCCGTTAACTTTACCCGATTAAACCGTTTTACCGTTTCTCGTCGTCCTGGAAAACTCAAACATCCTTCACTTGAATCAATTAAAAAGTCTTGATATTCAACTTCAGGATTAACAACACACAATATATCTTCAGGATGATAATCTTTACTTTTGCTACCTGCAATACGTTTTTTATTCAACACAAATACCCGCTTCAATTCTCCGATTTGGGGTGCAGCTAATCCCATAGAATTTTCTGCAAGCATTGTATCAATTAAATTTTCTACCAAAGTTTGAAAATCCGCGTTAAAAACAGTGATTCCAGTTGATACTTCTTTTAACAAAGAATTGGGATAACAGACCACATTGACAGCCATAAAAACTATTGCCTATAACGCTAATCTACCACTTACCATCCGGACATTCAGAAACTTCAATATTTGCCTTGACTAACATAAAACATCCACACACAGTACAGCGTGTAGCTTCTGCATTGTACTTTTCACAAGTTGAACAAATTGCCAATCTTTTTTCAACATTACTTTTTGAAGCAAGAACTCTATCTCCACATAATCCCTGTTTCGCAGTTTTATACGCTTCTGAAAACAGACCTTGCAACATTTTGGGACGACTTGGATAACTTGGTGGTGAATTAGTCATGTTACAATTCCTAGAATATTACAAAGAATTCCCAACAAATCATAACACTTCAAAATATTTTTGTATTGAATTTACCAAGATAGAATTAGATATTTATTTTTATACAAAAAAAGACCTTACCCTTAATCCCTTTCCTTAGCAAAGGAGAGGGAAGCAGTTGGTAAAGTGAGGTTTTGGATACAACTCAATCGAGAATCGCTATGATAAAAGTTGGTTAAAATCATCAAAATATCTTAACCAAACCATAATCATTTTAATTAACTAAAAAACGAGTTACAGGTACAAACTTAAAGAAAGCGTACTCATACCATACAGTCCAGATAAAATCACGAATCCAGGTGTTACGCATTTCCGGACGAATTTGATAATCAAAAGCAGTATCGGTAGCACCAACTCTAGTCATAGCATGGTTACAACCACAACCATGTTCTTGGAAAAAGCCGTGCTGAGAAGAAATACTTTGTACCATCAGCTGAATGGGAAATACCTTTTGTCCATGTAAAGAAGCATCCCAAGCACGAGCATTTAACTTATCTTCCTCAGAAAATCTTAACGGACGGACTTCTGAAACCTCTTCGCGATAAATGGGAGCTAAATGTACATGATAAAAAGAAGCCGGTAAATCGTAACCGAACTCTGCAAACAAAGCTTTACCAATTTCGACAATTTGTTTGCGTCCTGTATAATCTTCTTCAGCAGAAAGTTGTTTTTCAATTTGGTCAAAGTTGGGATATCTATCTACATCGAAATCCTGACCGTAAAAATCAAGAGCTTCCCAACCTAAAGTACCAAATATTTCGCAAAAAGCAGGTTTTAAGTGCTGTAAATGTTCCGATTCATTGAATAAGTCTACATCACCGCGAGACATTTTATGAAGAAATAATTGCGCCATCTTCACGTATTCTTCGGGATTAGAAAGCTTTGTATTCGACTTACCTGTATAAATATCTTGCCAAGATTGAGGAAGACAATCTACAGATGTCGCTTTTTCCCCTTCAATTACAACCGATAATGATTTTTTAGAACTAGTAACAAAATTCTCAATAGGATTCACAGTAGCTTGCAGTGTCATTTCGCTTTTTTTCCCTGAATCAAATAGTTAACAAATCATTGCCGCAAATAATCATAATCATTATCTGCAAGGTATTTATCACTACTGTAATTAAAAGTAATATTGCAAAATGTTTTTTAATTAATAAAAATGAAAAAATGTATTTTAATTGATTGTAAATAGGAACATAAAGTGTATAAATTAGCTTTTATTATGTATGACAAAACGTCTTATTGATTTATGATTATATATAAATTGAAGCAATAGATAAACATATATTTAGTTAATAGTAAGGACAGGGTAGAAATCCATCCCACAAGATTTGTATAAATAAAAGACAAACAAAAAAAAGCCCGTTTACACGAGCTAAAAAATCAGATACAAATAATTAAAAAAAGTATTCAGTTTTACAAAAAAATAAACTTAGGAATTAAAAACAGGTAATTTACCTTGCAATTGCGATTTAGCTTGAACGCAAGAAGCACATTGACAACCAAGCTGGTCAAGAATAGGATTTGAATCAATTTGATTTAATGTTGCTAATTGATGTAATGGTGAGTCAGATGGATTAATATGTACTGTTGCAGATGTAGAATTAACAGGAGATGCTGTTACAGGATTTGCTAGAAACAACATCGAAGCAACAAGTAAGGGTAAAGCAAATAAAACAAGTTTTGCGATTATCATATATAGACTATATAGTGTATGGTGTCCGCTTAAAACCATGATATCTTGATAATTGCGGACATGACAGGCTGGACAATTTTGGATTACTGCTTTCCCCAAATCAACAACTCCCCATTCTCTCCCCCTGCGGCAATTTTATTACCTTGAGGATGCCAATCAATACAGGTAAAACCCTCTGCAACACCTGTAATAATTTGGGAAACTTCCTCGGAATCTTGCCACAAACATAACCAACCATCACTAGCAGCAGAAGCGAGCAAAAAGCTGTCGGAAGCAAAACCGATCGCTTGAATAATGCCTGCATGATTAGTTAAAATTGTTGCTTCCCAATCAGAGCTTTCACTGTTGTGTTCCCATAACACAATACCGTCAACGCTACAGGAAGCAAGCAGTGGTGTATCTTGGTCAGAATTAATCTGTGACCATGCAATGTCACGAATTTTACCAGGAAATCCATGCATAATCCAGGGGCTGGGGTCTTCGTCAGAAATCAACAGTTGAGTTTCAACAACCGCAATAGTTTTGTCCATATTGCCGGAAGCAAGATACTTTCCATCCGCAGACCAAGCCATTGCGACACTCGTTGAAGGAAGATCTAAAATATATGGTTCCTCATCCCAGTTTTGAGAATGCCAAACCTTAACACCGAGATGTCCGGCGATCGCAATATAATCCCCATCATTTCGCCAATCAATACCCAATGGGGAAGAGTTATCAAAATTTAAAGTAGTAACCAAATCGCGGCTTTGAGCATCCCAAATTTGAACTTTACGTCCCGAGCTAAAAGCCAAATGATTGCATTTCGGACTCCAAGCTAGTCGATCGACCCAAGTAAATGCTTCTATTGTCGCGATTAACTCATTTTCTCTCCAGATTTTGACCTGTCCACTTTGTCCCCCAACCGCAACGAATTTACCATCGCAAGAAAAAGCAACGCAATCTACAGACTCACCATTCCCAGATTGCAAAGTAACTAAATCATCATTTTGCCAAAACACAACTTCCCCAGCAGCAGAAGTCGCAGCCAAAATATCCCCTTGCGGCGACCAAGCAACAGATGTAACGTAATCTGAGAGAGTTTGTGATGATATTAGAGAAAATTGCTGAGAATTGAGAGTAGATGGGTTCATCATCTGGATTTTAGATTTTAGATTTTGGATTTTAGATTA
>NZ_JAYGHM010000046.1:18355-23857 GCF_034931125.1 Rivularia sp. UHCC 0363
GAATCAGTGTCATCAGTGTCATCCATTTAATCAGTGTTCGGAGTTAAGAATAATACCAATTACCTATTCCCAATTCCCTATTCCCAATTACCTATTCCTAAATTATGCAACACAAGCCTTAAAATCTTCCCTTAACTTCGCTTCATCAAGATTGCGTCCGATGAATACAAGTTGATTTTTGCGGGTTTCGTTTTCCTTCCAAGGACGGTCTGCTCTACCATCTAATAACATATGCACACCTTGAAATACAAAGCGGTTTTCATCTCCAGAAATATTTAAAATTCCTTTGGTGCGGAATATATCGGGACCTTGAGTTTGCAGTAAATTGCCCAACCATTGATCCAACTTATCACCATCAAGCGCACCTTCTGCTTCTAATGCAACTGAATAAACGCTTTCATCGTGTTGATGAGCGTCTTCACCCAAAAAATCGGGGTCGATTTCTAAAGCACGATTCAAGTCAAAGGCTTTTACACCTAATAATGCATCCATTTCCAACTTTGCATCTTGGGTACGATAAACTTTTGCGATCGCGTTCATTCCCCGAATCCGATTTTCCAATTCTTCTAACTGTTCGGTTGTAACCAAATCTGTTTTGTTAATCAAAATTACGTCAGCGAAGGCAATTTGTTCTTGCGCTTCTTCCGCATCCCAATGTTGCCAAATGTGCTTGGCATCAACTACAGTTACTACAGCGTCAAGTAACAATTGTTCGCGCATATCCTCATCTACGAAGAATGTTTGAATCACCGGAGCGGGGTCAGCCAAACCAGTAGTTTCAATCACCAAATGGTCAAATTTATCGCGACGCTTCATTAAATTACCGATAATTCGCATCAAATCACCGCGAACGGTACAGCAAATACAGCCGTTGTTCATCTCGAAAATTTCTTCATCAGTATCAATCACCAACTGATTATCAATACCCACTTCCCCAAACTCATTGACAATCACCGCAACCTTCTTACCATGTTCGTAAGTAAGAATACGATTTAATAAAGTTGTTTTTCCCGCTCCCAAATACCCAGTTAAAACGGTTACTGGGATTACGCTTGCTGTATTAACCATATATATCCTAAATGTTTGACACAAATAATATACAAAAAAAATTCGGTGTTGCTCTCAATTATGTATAACAATTTCTAATTACATTACCAAGAGAGGTAGCATTGGTACGTTTATACATTAATTCTTTTAATAGTCAATTCTCAATCAATTAAATCAGTACAAATTCCAAAAAGTTTGAAAATCAATTATCAACGAAATCGCGGGATTCCCCATCCTCAACGGAGCGACGCAGGAGCGGAGTAGGGTGGGGAGGGATAGCGGTTAATAAAAACAGATCGACCAACCTGGAGGGGGTTTGGTGGAGAATCCCCCAATATCTTGGTTTTCCCAACCTATCGACTTACAGCAGTTGCTAAAAAAGGTAAAATCGCTTCAACGATCGCATCCGCGTATTCCTCGTGCATCCCCAAGGAACCGGGAAGCAACACGCTCTCTACCCTCGGTAAAGCAGCGATCGCTTCCATTTCCCGTCGCGATGATTTAGGAGAAGATTCGGCGATCGCGACCATAATCGGTATTGATATTCCCCGAATTAATCCCAATACATCATTTCTATTTTTCGCAAGGTCAAGATTACCAGTCACAAAAGCCGCAGGAGCAAATCTTCCTCCTGGTTGCTGGGTACTTTCCCATTTATCTTGAATAAAATCCGGAGTTAGTTTTTCCGCATTAACATAAACGTGACGACGATACATGAACTTTAAAAATGACGGTAAGGTGTTGAGTTTGTAAAGGATTTGACCCAAAATGGGCAATCTAACTATTTCCTTTAACAAAGTCCGTACCACCCCATTTACCCCCATCACCGCAAAAGGACCCTGCCAAGTCGGCGCTACTAACACTATCCGTGAAAATACGGTGGGATACTTGCTTGCCAACCACAAAACATAAGGCGCACTATGACCGGCAGCTATTACAGCAACAGGCTTTCTGTCAAAAGCAGTCAATACAAAATCTTCAATAAAATCTCGGTATAAAGCGGGACTATAATTAACATTTGGTCGTCCAGAATCTCCAAAGCCGGGAAAATCAACAGCGATCGCTCTATATTTAGTCGCAAGTCGTTTAGCAATTCCGCTCATTTCCGAACGTGTGGAAACAGTACTAAATGCAGGAAGCAATAATACGGGAGAACCTTGACCTAAAGATTCATAAACAATCCGAAAATCTTGATCTTCCCTATTCCATAAAAATTGTTCTGCTACTCCACCAATCCGCACGGGAGTAGAGGTAGAAATTTCTGTTTTCATTCAAATAAATCCCCTTGAGCAGGTTAAAGGTTAAAGGTTAAAGGTAAGTAAAATTTATTCTAATGTTGGTTGTAGTTTAATTAGATGCGGATTCTTGAGATTCTAAAGCCTTTTTTTGCATAGTCTTAAAAATATTATAGAAACCATTAGCGCGGGAAGGAGTTAAGCTGACATTCAAACCAGTTTCTTGAATAAAATCTGGAGTTAGTTGCACAATTTCGGTGGGTGTGGAACCATTTAAACCTTCAATTAACAGCGCAACTAAGCCTTTAGTTAGTTGAGAATCCGAATCACCTTGAAAAATTACTTTGTCATCATCTAAAGAAGCGGTAATAAAAACTTGAGAAACACAACCGGGAACCTTGTTTTCGGGTGTTTTTTCAGATGCTGGAAACTCAGAGAGCTTTTGAGCGTACCAAATTAACTGTTCGTAGCGTCGTTTAGGTTCACTTGCACGTTTGAAGCGTTGGACAATTTTAGCAAGAGCGGGTGGTAAATCTGAAGAAGACATTTTGTAAAAAAATTATAAAGCCGATTATTTCGAGTGTAGATTATTTAAGAGTTATTAGAACAATAAAAAAAGTAGAAGTCATATTGTCAAATACTTCTACCTTTTGGTTGTTCTGGTTCCCAGGCTGACCCTGTAAACTAGCTATGGAGGCTCTATCTCCGATTATTATAATTTTCACAAGATGCTAACAAAGCTAACTCGAATAAAACATCCTGTTACTGATGATAATTAATTAACTCCCATAGGAGGCAAACCGCGCATTTGACGCATAGCATTCAAGCAAGATGGACAATCGCAACCGAACAAAGCAATAGCAGCATCGCTTTCTTCATCGGTAAATTCCAATTCGGGTAATTCGTTAGGACTCAAACTTTTTTGTCTATTTAAACGAGTACAACCCAAGCTTGGAGTTGCTAGAGCTACAGTACTTTGTCGTCCGCAGGAAAATTTGCTGCGAGTAGAATCAATCTCACGAGCGCTAGCTGGTTCGGTAAAAACCGCCATTGACACTATAGAGGAAAATAAAACAGGGCTGGAGAGTAAGGTAAGGAAGAATCTTTTGTTCATTTATCTGATAATTATTGTAGTTAACATACGGCTTTAATTTTTTCACGTTTACCAGTAGTTGCTCAGTAAATTTTATACAATGCTACCGATATTTACTAGATAATGTGAAAATAGCTGTTTGGTAAATTGAGGTCATCACCTTTATAACTGCTTCTTCACCCTAAATAACCAATTAGCGGCGATCGCCAACATTGGAACTCAGATTATATCAATCTGCTGCACAACCAATGATCATAAAAGATGAGTAGAAGTTGATCGCAATATTAAGGCATCGACTACTAAAAAATTAGTCAAGTTCCCTACCGATTGGGGGAAGGGATGGGGAGATGGGAAGATGGGGAGAGATAATTTTAATGAATGCATTCAATTTACTGATCCGACGCGGGTAATTGCGAATTGCGAATTGTTCTACAATTCGTTTGTTGATTTAAAAGTAAAAATATGGCTAATCAAGGACTGATTCCAGTTGTTGTTAATGGTGCTGCGGGAAAAATGGGTCGGGAGGTAATCAAGGCTGTGTCGGAAGCCCCGGATATGGATTTAGTGGGTGCGATTGATACTAGTCCCGAACATCAGGACAAGGATGCGGGAGAGTTGGCTGGTTTGAGCGAACCTCTGGAAGTTCCGATTACCAATCAAATGGAACCGATGCTGGCTTATGCTGCCCAAAATAAGCAACCTGGGGTTGTAGTTGATTTTACACATCCAGATTCAGTGTATGACAATATTCGCAGTGCGATCGCCTATGGGGTGCGTCCTGTGGTGGGAACTACTGGATTAAGTCCGGAGCAACTTCGAGATTTGGCAGATTTTGCCGATAAAGCTTCTACTGGATGCTTAATTATTCCTAATTTCTCAATTGGAATGGTACTGCTCCAACAAGCTGCGGTTACTGCATCGCAGTATTTTGACCATGTGGAAATTATCGAACTGCATCACAATCAAAAAGCCGATGCACCAAGCGGTACCGCAATCAAAACCGCTCAAATGCTGGGAGAATTAGGAAAAACTTATAACCAAGCTATAGTAAAGGAAACCGAGAAAATAGCGGGAGCGCGGGGGAGTCAAGCCGATGAAGGAATCAGAATTCATAGCATTCGCTTACCAGGGTTAATTGCTCATCAAGAAGTTATTTTCGGCGCACCCGGTCAAGTTTATACATTACGACACGATACCAGCGATCGAACTTGTTATATGCCAGGAGTATTACTCGCAATTCGCAAAGTTCTTCAGTTAAAGTCGTTAGTATATGGATTAGAAAAGATTCTTTAATCTAAAATCTATTGACACAAAAGCGTCTTCCCGTCTTTGTAATCCAAAATCCAAAATCTAAAATCCAAAATCTAAAATGCTTGTCCCACTGACACGCGAGAAGTTTGAACAATTAGTTCCCCTAATCGCAACTGGTTCTCAGTATAAATACTATTGGGGGAAATTTTCCGATTTTTTGCAACGACTATTAATATCTGTAGTTATTGCAGCGGTTATTTTACTGTTAAAGGTAATTTTTCGGCTTAATTTAGGTCCGATAGTATTTTGTTTCGGACTTATAGGAGCTTTTTATTGGTTATGGGGTCCTGTATTATGGGCTAGCTTGCGAAACGTAAAATGTCGTCGTTACAAGTACGGTGGTTTTTTTCGGGGTAGAGTGTTGGACTGGTGGATTACAGAAGAATTGCTTGGTAAGCAAGAAACAGTCAACAACAGAGGTGATTTAGTAATTGTCGAAAATCGGGAAAAACGGCTCAACTTGGAAGTCGGAGACGAAACCGGATTTACAGCTTTACTCAAAGCACCCTTAAAAGTTTCTCATAAAATGCTTAATCGCGGACAGGTAGCGGAAATGCTCGTCATGTCCAACTATTCCGATTTAGGTAGAATCGAACAAATAACCGACATCTATATTCCCAGTCGCAACTTATGGGTAAGCGATTATCCTTTCTTACGTCACGAGTACTTTAACGAAGTAAGTCGTCGCATCACCGATGATAGAGGTAATCGAGAAAGACCCCGCGATCGCGATCGTCGTCCACCCCAACCAAGAAGCAGAGAAATTGAATACTACGACGATGAAGAATGGGAATAAAAGTGAGGAGTGAGGAGTGA
>NZ_JAYGHM010000046.1:24055-28424 GCF_034931125.1 Rivularia sp. UHCC 0363
CGGAGTTAGGAGTTGACCTTTGACCTTTAACCTTTAACCTTTGACCTTTAACCTTCATTCCAATAATTCCGCAAGGTCTTCTAAGGGATATTCGGGTTCTTCGGGACAAAATTCTACACAAATTCTTACTTTCCCTTTTTTCCAACCTCTAGCACCCAACTTCAAAATTTCACAATCAATACCTTGATCGAAAAAAGATGCTTCTGGCATCTGAAAACTGATATATTTCTGTATAACTTCTAGCAATTCTAAGACTTTAAAAGTTGTAGATATTTCTAGATTTTCAAAATCTTTAGAATTTATAGATATCACTTCATTTCGTTCTAATCGCTCGAACTGTTTTTCCATGCTAATTTTTTATACTTAAATAATTTGCGTTACCAGAAGAATTAGAATATTGCTCGCTTTTATCTTGCTTTTATAACTTATAAAGGTAGAAGTTGGTAGATGGTTATTATATAGGGGTTTTCGGTTGAGTGAGGGACACAAATTTTACCTCACCCCGCCTCCGGTACCCCTCTCCTTACCAAGGAGAGGGGAAGGGGTGAGGTTTCTTCTGTATTTTACCCAAGTGAAAACCGCTATATATCCTTGACAATTATTTAGTCATACCAAATTGTCAACAAATTATATGTGATGACATTTACTTTTATTAATAATTTGCAATATTTTGAATAAAATGTGAAGTTTCGGCTGGTAGTAAATTATTTTTTAATTAGAGGATTCTAGGTGTAAGTTTAAAAAGTATCACAACTTAATCGCGAATAAACTATCTATAATTGCCATCTAAATCGTAAAACAAATACTAATTATTTTGTGTAAATATACAAACCATCACAAGCATTTAAGTATATTTCCTAAATTCCTATCATCATAAAAAGATTAACTTTAATCAAGATAATCCAAAATGCCTTTAAATTTGTATTTATTTGGTGGCAGCACTATTAGTATAGTCGTTGTAACACTTTTAGCTTTTAGCGTACTGCAATGGTTTCATATTCCTGCTGGTAATTTTCTCGATTGGGTAATTGGTGGTGCAAGTTTTTGGTGGCTTTTGGTAATTGTCACCGTACCTTGGAATATTCATTTTAAAGCTAAAGAAACGTTTTTCGACGCAAAACAATCGATTGAAAAAGCAATTCCAGTTGGTGATAAACAGCTAGATTACGTCAAACTTCTAGTAAAACGTTCGTTGATAGTTGCAATTTTTCTACATATACTATCTGCAATTGGTCTTTATATATTAGCTGCGACTGGTATCAGTGCTGTTGGTTATATAAGTTCCGGTGCAGCATTATTGTTAACAGGTTTACGACCAGCCATTAGCGCTTATGAATATTTATACCAGCGATTAACAACGATTGGTAAAGAATTAAGATATCCCCGCGAAGATATTGTCGAATTACGTCACCGCTTTACCAAAATTGAACAGACAGTTCAACGTATGGAAAAACAGCTTAATCCAGAAAACCCTGACTCTTTAGAAGCAAAGCAAAAAGTTTATTTACAAGAAACTCGGAGAGAATTAGCTAATATAGCCGCAAATATCGAAGAATTACGCGCAACAAACAAAACCGAACACGAGCGAATATCTAGAGAATCACAACAAGCGATCGCTCAACTTTCCACCGATGGGCAATTTTTAGAACACGTCAGAGAAATTATTCGATTTTTTAAAGCAGCGTAATATATACTGCTTCAACTATTCCCTTACTGGTTTCAGATAACACTCGTGAAATGAAATAATATCTAATAAGAGCTTTTACGTCTTCCGTTTCCTTAAATTATTTTGAGCAGAGAGAACTTAGTTAGGATTAACTTTTGTATCAATATTATCCGATCTCAAGCATAAGTTTGTGTTGGGAACCGGACTTATTCGCACAATTATCAATGATTTTGCTTTCTTTTGACTAATTAACTTTAGCAACCTACTCTTTGATTGAAGTGTATTAGACTATTTATGTTGATGATTTTCCGCTATTCTTGATTGGGGTAATAGTCATGCAAAAGAATTTAGGAGTAATATTAATGCTCTCAACATTCTTGTTAACTAGTACAGTTTCTAGAACATTCGCAGAAGATTCGGCAATTGAAGATATATCCCAAGACCTAACGGATACTGTTTTTGAAAATGTAGACGATAGCAATTCTGATGTTGAAATAGATCAATCAACTTCTATTTCTACTGGAAGTGATAATACTTACTCAGATACTGTATTGAATGAAAGCACGGGAACATTCGGGAGAGTAACAACTCAAGCTTATCCATCGATTGGGAACTGCGGATTGTCTGTATATTATCCACATCCTTCAAATAATAATTCAGAAGAAATACATACACGTATTGAGTCACAATGCAAAATCTTCCCTCTTGTATCAAATAGCGTTAGTGGCAAGACCTACAGGTCACGTTGGTATGGTTGGCAGCGTGTTGCTACTCTCAAAAGTAAAACCGTGACACTTCCGAGCAGTAGGGTTCAACGATTCCGTAGAACCGTTGTTGCGAAGTGCAAGGCAGGAACCTTGTATCGCTACCGAACTGAGGGATTCGGTACTGTTAGTACGGGAGTACAGAAATTCTCTGGTGCTGCTTACGAACAAAATGATGATGAGATTAAATGTGTTAAGCGGTAGTGTCATACATTTTTTGATTATCGCGGTTAGCGCAATTATTTTTTCTAGCATAGGTGGTGGGTGTAACAAAAATCATCCTAAATCTGGTAAGCAAGATATGACTTTACAAGATAATGCCACCTTTACTTCCTACCTCCCACAAGAGGTTTTAGCGGCTCCCAAAACACCCCCAAATTTTATCGTTACGTCAGATAGGGAATTCCAACTTCAGCCGTTTTATGTTGATTGGTCGAGTGCTGGTGGCCGAATTAAAGCCCCACCGTCTAAAATACGCTGGTTAGCTGTCGCGCAATCAGATACTTTGCTTGGATGGTTGGAAACTCCGCAGGTTCCGATTCGAGTTGTAGTTTATATTTATCCTCAAGTCAACGCAACAGGAATACCTCGTGAGGATTTGGGTTCCGAATACCGTTGCATACAAGGTAATTCGCCGCAAGGATTTTGTGTTTATCATAAAGCTTCGCATTCAGGTAAAGATGCAATCTTGCTCAATCTACGCCATCGCTTAGACGCTGATGCTTGCTATGTTGTAGTTAATGTGAGTTGGATAGTTCCACATCCTCAAGTAGAGCTTAGTGGAAATCCTGATAATAATGAAGTGTCAGCATCGTGGGGATGGCATCGCTGTAGCCATTTGTAAGATTTTATCTAAGTAAATCAAATATCAAAAATTACTTTTGTTAAAAGCATCGAAAAGCCTATGCTAGTTATAGAAGAAGTTTGATTTCCTTACTTCTACTGCTTTTATTCTTTAATTCAAACTAGGAATTAATAACAAAATTTGCGTAAGGCTTTTTGATAATGTCTATAACAGAACACAAAATAACAGTAGATTCACTGGAGTGGTTTTATCGGCAAGTAGAACCAATAGGTACAAGCGATTTATTACCAGTTGTGTTGCTGCATGGTTTACCATCGCAAAGCTATAGCTGGCGAAATATAATGCCGGGATTAGCGCAACAAGGTACAATGGCGATCGCACCAGATTGGATTGGTTACGGGTTTTCTAGCAAGCCAGAAAAAAGAGATTTTGCCTACACTCCCGAAGCATATATTACAGCTTTAAATAATTTTATCGAAGCATTAGAACTCGAACGTTTTTCTTTGGTCGTTCAAGGTTTTTTAGGTTCTGTCGGTTTACAATATGCTCTACGCAATCCCGACAAAATAGCCAGCATAATTATACTTAACACGCCGATTTCATCATCAGCTAAATTGCCTTGGAAAATTCAACAAATGGGTCTACCTTTAGCAGGTGAAATGATGACGCAAGACCCCTTATTAGTTGACAGAACTTTAGAAGGTGGTAGCCGTTACGTTATTAAAGACAAAGATTTAGACGTTTATCGCAAACCCTTTTTAAAAGCTTCCGCTGCGGGAAGAAGTTTACTCGCAACGATTCGGAATTTGCAGTTAACAAATGCGATGACAGAAATCGAAACTGGATTCAAAGAATGGCAAAAACCGATTTTAATTCAGTGGGGAAAAACTGACCCTTGGTTAAGTGTAGATATGGCAGAAAAATTTGCGAATTCCGTACCCGATGCTCAAGTAATTGGACTTAATGATGTCGCACATTATCCCCAAGAACATCATTATGAAGTGATTTTACAAGACCTATTGCCCTTCGTGCGTCGGAGTTGAGAAGAGATGGGGAGATGGGGAGATGGGGAGATGGGGAGATGGGGAGATGGGGGGATGGGGAGATGGGGAGATGGGGAGATGGGGAGATGGG
>NZ_JAYGHM010000046.1:28533-36318 GCF_034931125.1 Rivularia sp. UHCC 0363
GATGGGGGGATGGGGAGACAAGGGGAGATGGATAATTTTTTACTCCTAATAGTGCGTTTCATTAATTCTGATAGATAATAATTCTGTAGTGGGAGCGTCTCGCTCCCTTGTGGTAGCTAGCGAGCTAGAAGCTCGCACTACGAGCGCGTTATACCTCAAAATTAATAAGACAGACCATCAACTCCTAACTCCTAACTCCTAACTCCTAATTCTTAACTCCTAACTCCTCACTCCTAACTCCTTGCTGCTCCAACTTTTTGCCCGGTTCCATTGACGTTGGCTGCATCTTCTGGGAGTTCTACACCGAAGACGCGACAGAAGGTTTTTTCTACTTTGTAGCCGGTATCAATGGATTCTAAGGGATCTTTCCGCAGTCGGTGACGCAAACACAGGCTAATAACGCGGCGAATGTCGTCTATGGTGACTTCGTTACGTCCTTCAAATGCTGTCAAGGCTTTGGCTGCACGGTTGCTTACAATGTCGCCACGTAATCCGTCTACGTCTAATTCCGAACATACTTCAGAAATTTTGACCCGGTAATCATATTCCATATTCACCGAGGGTAAAAGTTCTTGGGCTTGGATGATACGCTGTTGCAGTTCTTGCTGCTGTTGTTGGTATTTTTCGAGGAATACGGGGGGATTTTGGTCAAAATCTGACCTTTGTTCGACGATTTGCACTCTTAATGC
Organism: Rivularia sp. UHCC 0363; assembly: GCF_034931125.1. Taxonomy (NCBI): domain Bacteria; kingdom Bacillati; phylum Cyanobacteriota; class Cyanophyceae; order Nostocales; family Rivulariaceae; genus Rivularia; species Rivularia sp. UHCC 0363. Next base: position 29,223 of record NZ_JAYGHM010000046.1, read on the forward strand.
TGGTTCCCTGACGGTGCGGATTTCGGCATGCATTCCGAATCGATCGAGTAATTGGGGTCGCAATTCTCCTTCTTCTGGATTACCGGAACCAACCAAAACGAAACGCGCTGGGTGACGAATGGAAATTCCTTCACGTTCGACGGTGTTCCAACCGCTAGCGGCTGAATCTAAAAGTACGTCTACTAGATGGTCATCTAATAAGTTAACTTCATCAACGTAGAGAATACCTCGGTTGGCTTTGGCTAAAAGTCCCGGTTCAAAGGCTTTTACACCTTCCGATAAAGCTTTTTCAATATCAATAGTGCCGCAAACTCGGTCTTCTGTCGCTCCCAAGGGTAAATCTACCATTGGTACTTTCATCTGAGCTACAGAAATTTCACCTTGTTCTAACTTTTGACGAGCTTCATCACCCATCACATCTGGGTCGGTGGGATGTGAGTTAAAAGGGTCATCGGCAACTACGGGAATTTCTGGAAGTAGATCGGCCAGCGCTCGAATGGTAGTTGATTTTCCCGTACCGCGATCGCCCATGATCATTACACCCCCAACTTTGGGGTCAATCACGTTCAAAATTAGAGCCAGTTTCATTTCTTCCTGACCCACAATTGCGGTAAAAGGAAATACAACGCGCCGTGCAATAGCATTCTTCTGACTAGTAGAACTCACCTATAAATTACCCTTTATATATATTATTTCTCTTATTCCCTTTCTTATTTTGCCATATCAGAGGATTGAGGTATAGGGGGAGATGGGGAGATGGGGAGATGGGGAGATGGGGAGATGGAGACAATTACCAATTCGCAATTCCTAACTATGCCCAATTCCCAATTTTGTTATCTAAGCGCAAGTTTTCAATCAAAAGTATATTTTATCACTTAACACTTTGTTAATCAGGACTATACCATAGTATAAGTTTGATGTTGTAGTACTTGCGGCTTAAGTATTATTTCTAGTTTTATTTTTAGTTATTTATTCTAGTTTCATTTAGGCTGCTGGTAAATCTATTGGGGTTCAAACGATAGAAAAAGTAGGGGTTTGATGCTATGACCATAGATTTACGCAAGTTTTTTCAGGCTACGAATCCTAGTAAAATTCTGGTTATCGAAAATGTTGAAGACCAGAAATACTATATTGATTTCTCTTCGGTAAGGGGTGGCAAGATTATTGAGGAGTTGCGAGATAATATTACTTTTTTCTCGCCGGATGAACCAACTTGTGTGTTGTTTACAGGACATATTGGCTGTGGTAAATCTACTGAGTTACTGAGACTAAAGACGGAATTGGAAGCGGAAGGCTTTTATGTGGTCTATTTTGAGTCTAGCGAAGATATGGAAATGGCTGATGTTGATATCGGAGATTTCCTGCTAAGTGTGGCACGTCGGGTTAGTCAGAGCTTGGACGATATTGATTTGGATGAACCAAGTCTGTTGAAGGAATTGCTACAGGGTGCTTGGAGGGTTCTGAATGCAGAAGTTATGGGGATGAAGGCTAAACTCCCGGTTATTGGTGATATTGGTGTGAGTTCGGATAAAGATAAGTTTTCTTTGGCTTTCGGGATTGGGGAAATTACAGCGAAAACTAAGGATGATGCTACTTTACGAGGACGTTTAAATCAGTATTTGGGGCCTCAAAAAACTAAGTTGTTAGAAGCTATTAATTCTGAATTGCTTGAACCTGCTGTAGAAAAGTTGAAGCAACAGGGTAAGAAAGGATTGGTAGTGATAGTCGATAATCTTGATCGCGTTGATTCTCGTGCTAAGTCATGGGGAAGACCGCAGCAAGAGTATTTATTTATAGATCAGAGCGAGTATTTGACGAAGTTACGATGTCATGTTGTTTACACAATGCCTTTAGCTTTAAAGTTCTCGAATGATTATGGAAACTTGACTCAGCGATTTCCGGAAGACCCAAAGGTGTTACCAATGGTATCAGTGGAATTACCCGACGGAAGTACTTTTGAACCGGGGATGGTGTTGTTACGACAAATGGTGTTAGCACGAGCTTTTCCCGATTTAAACCCACAGCAACGTTTGAATCGAGTTACGGAGGTTTTTGAAGATGCAAAAAGTATGGATAGATTGTGTCAAGTAAGTGGAGGACACGTCCGGGATTTGTTGCGGTTGTTAAATAACTGGATTCAGAGAGAGAGAAAACTTCCTCTGTCACGTCAAACTTTGGAAGCTCTAATTCGCTACCGTCGTAATGAAATGACGATGCAAATTTCCGATGATGAATGGGAATTATTACGTCAGGTAAGGAAGCGCAAAAAAGTGAGAGGTGATTTGGAGTATCAAGCTTTAATTCACAGTCGTTTGGTATTTGAATATCGCGATGCTGGTGGGGAATCTTGGTTTGATATTAATCCGATTTTGGCAGAATCGAGCGAGTTGGAAGAGTAAGAGTGAGGAGTTAGGAGTTATGAGTTATGAGTTATGAGTTAGGAACACTCTTTGTTATTAATCAGTGTCATCAGTGTAATCCATTTAATCCGTGTTCGGAGTTATGAGTGAAGAGTTAGAAGATAGTAAAGAATCACAAAACAAGGGGACAAATGGACAACAAGATAATTTTCCCCCCTCCCCCCCTCCCCCCCTCCTCCCCTCCCCTTCCAACGAGGAAGGTTTAGAGGAACTTGCTTGGACTTTGGAAGCATCGAGAGGTGAGTTTAAGTTAATTTTGGCACGGTGTAATTATTTGCGGTTGCGATCGCGATTGTTAAAACGCTTACGAAAGTTAACCGATCTTGATGTACGTATTCTAAATTTAAAGCGTACTGATAAAACTCTTTACGGAACTATTGCTGCTGAGGTTAAAGATAATCCACCGGATGCTTTGATGGTTTTCTACTTAGAGTCGGTGCATAATTTAAAACAAATGTTGAGTGCTACCAATCAGGTAAGGGAAGAGTTTCGCAAGCAGTTTCATTTCCCCGTCATCTTGTGGGTTACGGATGAAGTTTTACCGCAATTGGTGCGTTCAGCAAGCGATTTCGAGAGTTGGGCCACTACTACAGAGTTTGCGATCGCCACAAACGAATTAACTACAACTCTCAAGGAAGATACAGATGCTTTATTTGATACATCATTAGCAGCCGATGCTTACTGTTTGGGGTGGCAAATGGGATACCTACGTCGTCGGGAGGTAATCACAGCACTCCAAGATTTAAAGGGTAGGGGATATGAGTTAGCACCTGCTCTCAAGGCTAGTGTAGAGTTTGTTTTAGGACAAGATGCTTATCTTAAAAATCACATGGAGCAAGCTTTAGAATATTACCATCAAAGTTTGGCTTTTTGGCAAAATTCTATTGATACTAGTCGATTGTCTACATCATCCCCTCTCCCCGATTCTCAATTCCGCATGGGAGTCATTTTGTTTTATATCGGTTTATGCTATTTTCAACAAGCTCAAAGATATCGTTTGAGATCTGTTGATTTTCTTCAAGCAGCGAAACAATATTTTCAACAAAGTATCGATATTTTTACTCAAGCTAATCATCCAAATTTAGTAGCTAAATTTATTAATCCTTTAGGTGAAGTTTTACAGCGTTTGTCAGATTGGAATGAGTTAAAAAATATTGCTCAAAAGTCTTTAGATTTGCAGCAGTTATATGGAAATCCCCTCAGAGTAGCGCAAGCTTACGGCTTTTTGGCAGAAGTTGCATCGAGTCAAAATCAATGGACTCAAGCAAAACAATATGCTTATCAAGCATTACATAATATTGCCAAAGCTCCCTCAGCACAATTGCAACATCGCGCGTTATATTTACTTCTGTTAGCAATAGCTGAAAAACATCTGAATCAAGAAGCAAGAGCAACAAAACACCTGCAAATGGCACGAGATATTGGTTCTCAAGATAACCCGCATCAATATATCCGGATTTTACAGGCTTTGCGCGAAGTTTACTGGGAAGAATATCGTTATTTAGAAGCATTTCGCGTGAAGCTCGAACAGCGTTCCATCGAACAACAATATGGTTTTCGAGCCTTCATTGGTGCAGGAATTATTCAACCGCAAAGACAGGCAAAGTTAATTGTAGAAACTTTACATACAAGTTCCATACAAGCAGCATCTGTATTAGAAACTGTTGCTCCAGAAATGACTGCATCTGGTAGGGGAAGAGACGTACAAAAACTATTAGAAAAGATTGCTCGTCCAGATTGTAAAATGGTAGTTATTCATGGATATTCTGGTGTAGGTAAAAGTTCTTTGGTACAAGCAGGATTAGTCCCGGCTTTAAAAAATAGTTCTATTGGTTTACAAGAGATAGTTCCAGTTAATGTCAGAATTTACACTAATTGGATATATGAATTAGGGAAATTATTAGTTCAAGCTTTAAAGTCTAAAGGAATCCAATTTGGAATAGATGGAGAACCGGGCAAAAAAGTTTATCATTTTCCTTTTTCAAATCCCGAATCACCTGAAGAAATATTAGAATTGTTGCGACAAAGTGAATGGCATAATTTACGAATAGTCTTGATATTTGACCAGTTTGAAGAATTATTTTTTGTTTATAATTCAGCCGTTCAAAGAATGCAATTTTTTGAATTTATGGGAAAATGTCTCAATATTTTAAGTGTCAAAGTTATTTTGTCTTTACGAGAAGATTATCTGCATTATTTGTTGGAATGCAATCGTCTATCAAGCATGAATATTATCAATAATGATATTCTTAGTAAAAATATTCTTTATAAATTAGATAACTTTGCCTCATTGGATGCTAAATCTTTAATTCAACGCTTAACGCAACATTCTAATTTTCATTTAGAACCAAGTTTAATAGACCAGCTAGTACAAGATTTATCAGTTAAGTATGGAGAAGTGCGTCCCATTGAATTACAAGTCGTGGGAGCGCAACTACAAACCGAGAATATTACTAAATTAATTCAGTATGATAATTGTGGACCTAAAGAAGAATTAGTCAAGCGCTACATGAAGGAAGTAGTAGAAGATTGTGGGGAAATCAATCGTCAAGTAGCCGAATTGCTACTATATTTACTTACAGATGAAAAAGGTACTCGTCCCCTGAAAACTCGTTCGGAATTAGAAAGAGATTTACGAGCTTTATCTTTAGAAGAATTAACCAAAGAAAGCAATCAATTAGACTTAGTATTACGAATTTTTGTAGAAGCAGGTATCGTAGTTTTAATACCCGAAAATCCTGCCGATAGATATCAGTTAGTACATGATTACTTAGCCTCATTTATTCAAAAACAGCAAAAACCACGAATCAATGAACTAATTACAGAACTTAAAAAAGAAAGAAACAAAAGAATCATCAGCGAAGATAAACTCAACCGCATTTACCAAAAAGTATTATTTGCTGCACTAATCACCTTGGGAGTATTCACCCTATTAACTGCGATCGCAATCGGTTTTGCTTAACTAATTCTGCAACCATCGAACCACTATTGAACCGACAAAAATTTTAATGCATACAGTAAACTTACTGAAGCATCATGTGACAAATAAAAGTTATATTCAAAGCTCGGCATAAAAAGTGTGCAAGGAAAAGGGTGCATCTATCTATTTACTATGAATCAAGCCCAAATTCCCTCTTGGCAGCAGGTTCGCGCTACATTTAAACAAATTTGGGGTTATGAAGATTTCCGTCCACCCCAAGGCGAAATAGTTGAAAGTTTACTCGCCAAAAAAGATACCATCATTATTATGCCCACCGGCGGAGGTAAATCAATTTGCTTCCAGCTTCCCGCACTATTACAGACGGGGTTAACTTTGGTGGTTTCTCCCTTGGTAGCGTTGATGGAAAACCAAGTACAGGAATTAAAAGAACGCAAACTCAGAGCAGCACTATTACACAGTCAATTATCTTCTTCCCAACGTCGCGAAACACTACAGGCTTTGGAAAGACAAAAACTGAGATTACTTTACCTATCTCCAGAAACTTTACTCAGTCCCCCAGTTTGGGAAAAATTATCTCATCCAGAACTTGAAATTAACGGCTTAATATTAGACGAAGCCCATTGCTTAGTACAGTGGGGGGATACCTTCAGACCAGCTTATCGAAGATTAGGGGCAGTAAGACCAGCGCTACTCAAGACAAAAAGAAGAGGAACAAAAATAGCGCTAGCCGCTTTTACCGCCACAGCTGACCCTTTAGCCCAAACTGTAATTTCCGAAACTTTGCAATTACAGCAACCTGCTGTATTTAGACTGAATCCTTATAGAAATAATCTTAACCCGAATGTCCGGATTGTTTGGACTCCACAAGGAAGAACGCAACAATTATTAAAGTTTATTCAAAAAAATACACAAACAAGTGGATTAGTTTACGTTCGGACGCGACGAGATAGCGAAGATTTAGCCGCACAGTTGACGCAAAGAGGTCATAGCACGGCTAGTTATCATGGTGGACTGGGAGCGGAAGAAAGACGCGAAGTTGAAGCTAGCTGGTTGAGTGGAAAAATCCCTTTTGTAGTATGTACTTCAGCTTTCGGGATGGGAATCAATAAACCCGATGTTCGGTGGGTGATTCACTTTCAAGCACCATTATTACTATCGGAATACGTACAGGAAATTGGACGTGCAGGAAGAGACGGGAAACCAGCAGAAACGCTGACATTAATTAGCGAACCTACCGGATTATTAAATCCAGAAGACAAACAAAGACAAAGATTTTTTGAAGACAAGGTACGCGAACAACAGTTGACAGCAAAACAACTAATTAAAAAATTACCACCGACAGGAGAAGTGGATATAGTAGCGCGAAAATTTCCCGATGCTGCGATCGCACTTTCCTTGCTGCACAGCATGGGTAAATTAAAGTGGATCGATCCTTTCAACTACAGCATTGATAAAAACTCACAAATTAAACCAGAACGGCGATCGCGATCAGGTAATCAGATGCAGCAGTATCTAACAACGAAAAAATGTCGCTGGCAATTTTTATTAACCGCTTTCGGATTTGAAAAAGAAGCATTATTGCGTTGCGGACATTGTGATAATTGTCGGTAATGGGTAATGGGGAATGGGTAATGGGTAATGGGTAATGGGGAATGGGTAATGGGTAATGGGTAATGGGTAATGGGTAATGGGTAATGGGTAATGGGTAATGGTTAATGGGTAATGGGTAATGGTT
>NZ_JAYGHM010000046.1:36343-65755 GCF_034931125.1 Rivularia sp. UHCC 0363
TAATGGGTAATGGGTAATGGGTAATGGGTAATGGGTAATGGGTAATGGGTAATGGGTAATGGGTATGAATAACTTCTTACTTCTGACTCTTACTCCCTTCTCAATTACCAATCCCTAATCCCTAATCCCCAATCCCTAATCCCCAATCCCCAATCCCCAATTACCAATCCCCAATTACCAATCCCCAATCCCCAATCCCCAATCCCCAATTACCAATCCCCAATCCCCAATCCCCAATCCCCAATTACCAATCCCCAATTACCAATTCCCAAAATTAAAATTGCCGCAAAAATCGTAAATCGCTAGCATAAACGCGGCGAATATCGTCGAGTTGATGTAATACCATTGCAAAACGCTCCACACCGAAACCAGCAGCGAATCCGGTGTAAACTTCTGGGTCGTAACCAACAGCTTTCAAAACATTTGGGTCTACCATACCGCAACCCATCACTTCTAACCAGCGTCCGTTCCACCGTAAATCAACTTCCGCTGAAGGTTCAGTGAATGGGAAGTAACTAGCGCGGAAGCGAATATCTTCTATCTCACCGAACATCGCTTCTAAAAACTCCTTGATGGTACCTTTAAGGTCGGTAAAAGTTAATCCTTCGTCAACGGCCAAAAGTTCGATTTGATGAAAGACTGCTGCATGAGTTGCATCTACATTATCTCTTCGATAAACTCGTCCCGGTGCAATAATCCGAATCGGTGGTTCGCTTTCTTCCATGAATCGAATTTGCACTGAAGAAGTGTGAGTCCGCAGCAGATTTCCATCGGGAAGATAAAACGTATCCTGCATATCGCGAGCGGGATGGTCTGGGGGAGTATTCAGTGCTTCAAAATTATAATAATCGCTTTCCATCTCCGGCCCGGCAGCTACCGTGTAACCCATACCTACAAAGATATCCAGCGCTCGGTCAATTACACTATTTAATGGATGAATACGACCTTGAGGACGGAAAATACCCGGCATCGTCACATCAATAGTTTCCGCTTCAATCTGGGCTTGGATTTTCGCACTTTCCAAAGACTCACGCTGCCGATCTAAATTATCTTGTAAAGCTTCCTTGACAACATTAGCGATCGCACCAATTTGGGGTCTTTCTTCCGCGCTTAATTGTCCCATTCCCCGCAGCAGAACACCCAACTGACCTTTTTTACCCAGATAATCAACCCTCAGCTTCTCCAGAACTTCCAAAGAATCAGCTGCGGCGATCGCTCTTTGAGCTTCAATACGTAATGCTTCTAATTGAGATTGTAAATCGCTAGTCATTCGTTATAAGTTATGAGTTATGAGTTATGAGTTATGAGTTATGAGTCATTCACGACCAGCAAACCAATAACTCACAATAGTAATAATGCCATTAATGAGTTAAAAATAGCTGTTAAATTGGTTATAGGGCATTGGGCATTGGGTATAGGCAATGAAATGTTTTCATATAGAAAAAAACAGTAAGGGAGCTTGCGGAGCCGACATTACAAATAATTTTATGACTCTTCACTCCTAATTCCAAACTCCTAACTCCTAACTCTTCACTCCTAACTCCTAACTCCCTACTTACTGCTAAATTTACTTATGGCAGTTGAGAGTAGAAAAAATGAGATTATTAATTTCTAACGATGACGGTGTTAATGCTTTGGGTATACGTGCTTTAGCCAATATTATGGCAGAAGCCGGTCATGACGTGAGTGTAGTTTGCCCGGATCGGGAACGTTCGGCTACAGGACACGGGTTAACTTTGCGTACTCCGATTCGTGCTGAAGTTGTGGAATCAGTGTTTCATCCTAATATCAAGGCTTGGGCTTGTGATGGTACTCCCTCGGACTGCGTGAAATTAGCGCTGTGGGCTTTATTAGATTCACCCCCCGAATTGGTTCTTTCTGGGATTAACCACGGAGCTAACTTAGGAACGGAAATTCTTTATTCCGGTACTGTTTCGGCAGCGATGGAAGGTTTAATTGAAGGAATTCCCAGTGTGGCATTTAGTCTTACTAGCTACTCTTCCCAGGATTTTACAGGTGCGGCTAAATTTGCCAGGATGCTTGTAGAACAACTAGCCCAAAAACCTTTACCTGATTCGATGCTACTTAACGTTAACATTCCGGCAGTGGAATCATCGCAAATTAAAGGCGTTAAATTCACTCGTCAAGGAGTGCGTCGCTACGTTGACGTGTTTGATAAACGAGTCGATCCGCGAGGTAAAACTTACTACTGGTTAACCGGAGAAGTTCTTGAAGATGTAGAACCGCCCGTTTCCTTTGATTTGCCCGAAAATATACCTATTGACGTGTGTGTTATTCGTGATAATTACATCAGTATTACTCCACTTCATTACAATCTCACTGATCCGAAAGGATTCAAAGACTTGCCATTCGGGGAATTCAAGCTGGAGTAAAATATTTGAAATGAAATAATGCAAGCTTTTTCGGAGGTTAAATGCATTACTGCAAAATATAGGTTATAAAGTAAAAACGTCTGTGAAGATTATCTTTAGACGTAGAATCAAATTACTTGCAATATAAGTTTATAAGTGACTCGCTTTTTATATGCGAAAACACGATTAAAAATATGCTGTATCTATAATTTACCTTTCTAAAAGAACGGTCAAAACAGCATTAATTGAACTATACCAAGTAAGATTTTTTATATTGTTCGCCCGCTCAATCGATGACTTGCAATACTAATGTCTAGGATAGAGAATCAATTTAACGTAAAATTTTGGGGTGTTCGCGGCAGTATTCCCTGTCCGGGACCACAAACCGTCCGTTATGGAGGTAATACCCCTTGCGTTGAGATGCAAGTGGGCGACAAACACTTTATTTTCGACGGGGGTACGGGAATTCACGTTTTAGGGCAATCTTTATTGTCTAAAATGCCTTTAGAAGCTTATCTTTTCTTCACTCACTCCCATTGGGATCACGTACAGGGGTTTCCATTTTTTACTCCTGGATTTGTTCCAGGTAATAAATTTCATATTTTTGGTGCAGTTGCACCTGATGGTTCTACTGTAGAGCAACGTCTAAACGACCAGATGCTGCATCCGAATTTCCCTGTACCTTTGCAGATTATGCAGTCCAATCTGGACTTTTATCGGGTAAATCCGGGAAAAACGATTCATATAGAAGACATTGCCATAGAAACCGCACCTTTAAACCATCCAGGTGAATCTGTAGGATACCGAATTAATTGGCAAGGTGGTTCTGCTGCTTACGTAACGGACACCGAGCATTACGCTGATAAGTTGGATGAAAACGTTTTAAGGCTTGCCGATAACGCCGATATTTTTATTTATGATTCAACTTATACAGATGATGAGTATTATTCTGCCAAATCGCCTAGAATCGGCTGGGGACATTCCACCTGGCAAGAAGCCGTTAAAATAGCCAAAGCCGCTAACGTTAAAACTTTAGTCATTTTTCACCACGACCCAGCCCACGACGATGATTGCTTAGACCGGATTGGACAACAAGCCATTAATGAATTCCCCGGTGCCGTAATGGCAAAGGAAGGAATGGTACTAAACGTGCCGATGAATGTTGCTTTATCAAAAACTTTTCCTATTAGTCGGTATTTGAAATAAAGCTTTCTTCTCAAATTAATCATAGATTTGGATTAAATTGGTATTCGAGAGCCTTAGTTAAACTATGGCGAATTGGGAATAGATAATGGGCATGGGGCATTGGGCATTGGGAATAAAAAATAATTTCTAACTCCGGTGGTACTAACTCCTAACTCCTAACTCCTAACTCCTAACTTTTCTCTCGATCAACCTCTCGTCCTAAAATCGACGTGCCAAATCTGTCTAAAAATAGGTGTTCTGTGTGGGTTACTTCTTCAACCGAATTAATTAAAACTCCTACTGCTGTTGCCCTTGGTAAGTTTGATGGCGTTCATCGCGGTCATCAAAGAGTAATCCAGCCAATTTTGCATAAACCAGCAGACCCAGAACGCATTTACCCAACAGTTATTACATTTGTTCCGCATCCTCAAGAGTTTTTTACGGGGAAGCCCAGAATGTTGTTGACTCCTGTGGATGAGAAAGTTCAACAGTTAGAACTGCTGGGGGTGGAACAACTGGTATTAATCCCCTTCAATGAAGAATTAGCTGCTTTGACTCCCGAACAGTTCGTAGAGCAGATTATTGTGGAAAAATTGCAAGCCTCTAGAATCAGCGTGGGAAAAGATTTTTGTTTTGGTTCCAAACGTAGCGGTACTGCGATGGATTTACAGCTACTGGTTGCCAAGTATGGTATTCCCGTTACTATAGTTCCTTTAGAAACTCACCAAGACGATTCACCCATACAAAAAGAGGAAACCCGCATCAGCACTTCAGCGATTCGTCAAATGCTCGAAGCTGGCGACATTGAAAGAGCCAATCGAATGTTGGGAAGAGCTTATACTCTTGTTGGTAAAGCAGTCAAAGGACAGCAGCTTGGTAGAACCATCGGTTTCCCTACAGCCAATTTACAATTACCACAAAACAAGTTTTTGCCCCGAAAAGGAGTTTACGCAGTCCGGGTTAGCAACGCTGTGAATACACCGAATCGAACCTTGAAGAATCATTGGGGAGTAATGAACATTGGCGATCGCCCCACCGTTAATGGTAATAACCTCACAGTAGAAGTACATATTCTCGATTGGTCGGGAGATCTATACGATCAAAAATTGGAAGTCCAGTTAGAAAAATTTCTCAGATCCGAACAAAAATTTGACTCTTTAGAAGCACTCAAAACTCAAATTCAGCTTGACTGCACCATTGCCAGAAAATTTTTCACTACCGGGTGTTAGTTTACTCTAATCATGGGAACAATAGATTGGGGAATTGGGCATGGCGAATTGGGCATTGGGACAATAAGGGGAAGGTAATTTTTACTAACTCTTGACCTTTAACCTTTAACCTTTGACCTTTGACCTTTAACCTTTAACCTTATTCGGTGCATGAGAGATAAAATTGACGCTCTGACACAAAATCTAGCTCGTACTATTGTTGGTAAATCCGAAGCTATCCGCTTGGTGCTAGTTGCCTTATTGGGTGGGGGACACGCTTTGCTCGAAGACGTTCCTGGAGTTGGTAAAACTCTGCTGGCTAAATCCTTGGCTCGTTCTATTGACGGTAAGTTTCAAAGGTTACAGTGTACGCCCGATTTACTACCTACTGATATTACGGGTACAAATATTTGGAATCCTAAAACTGGTGAGTTTACTTTTCTCGAAGGTCCGATTTTTGCGAACGTGATGCTAGCAGACGAAATTAACCGCGCTACACCCCGAACTCAATCAGCATTGCTGGAAGTCATGGAAGAAGGTCAAGTAACAGTTGATGGTGTCTCTCGTAACGTTCCCACACCGTTTTTTGCGATCGCGACTCAAAATCCGGTTGAATATCAAGGCACTTTTCCCCTACCAGAAGCGCAAATGGATCGATTTATGCTGTCCTTGAGTTTGGGTTATCCGACAGAGCAGGAAGAGTTACAATTGTTATCTCGGCTTCAGGAGAACAGTAAATTTACTGATTTACAACCTTGTATAAGTTTGGCAGAAGTGGCAGAATTACAGCGAATTTGTGCTGCAATCAAGGTAGAAAGTTCGTTGCAGCAATATATGCTTGACTTGGTAAGAGCAACAAGGTGCGATGAAGAAATTACTCTCGGTGTCAGTCCGAGGGGTACCGTAGCTTTACACCGCGCTACTCAAGCCTTTGCGTATCTTTCCGGACGCGATTATGCTATACCCGATGACGTGAAATATATTGCTCCTCATGTTTTGAGTCATCGTTTGATTCCGGTAGGAGGAAGGAGAGCGCAAAGTGTTATGGAACGTTTGTTGCGGGTGGTAGCGATTCCTTAGATCGGTAAGTCTAATCGCCCGCAGGCTAGAAGCCTGGGGCTACAATTGCAAAGCCCACCTGCGTGGGCTAAAAAGCCTCTAGCCTGCGGAGGCAGGCTTTGTAAATGTAGCGATACCCTGTAGGGTATTGCGACAAAATTGGTAAGTCTAATCGCCCGCAGGCTAGAAGCCTGGGGCTACAATTGCAAAGCCCACCTACGTGGGCTAAGAAGCCTCTAGCCTGCGGAGGCAGGCTTTGTAAATGTAGCGATACCCTTATAGGGTATTGCGACAAAATTGGTAAGTCTAATCGCCCGCAGGCTAGAAGCCTGGGGCTACAATTGCAAAGCCCACCTGCGTGGGCTAAGAAGCCTCTAGCCTGCGGAGGCAGGCTTTGTAAATGTAGCGATACCCTTGTAGGGTATTGCTACAAAATTGGTAAGCCCAATCGCCCGCAGGCTAGAAGCCTGGGGCTACATTTGCAAAGCCCACCTGCGTGGGCTGAAAAGCCTCTAGCCTGCGGAGGCAGGCTTTGTAAATGTAGCGATACCCTTATAGGGTATTGCGACAAAATTTTGGAGTAACGCACCAAAGCAATGGATTCTCAATACCATAAATTCCGAAAAATTATCCAAGCATTGCTAAATTTATGTCAAAAGTCAGAGTTTTATCACTAAAATCTCACTCTTCCTAATTAAATAACTTCTATCAAAGGAAAGTTTGAACAGAAGATATAAATCGATTAAAAATAGAATGCTGAATTTACAGGTCAAATGTATTCTATGAAATCAACATATTTAACCTCTGTGGCTAAGATTGGACGTTGGGTAGCTACAGTGATGTTTTGTTTATCTGTGACAGTCGTTTTTGTCGGTGGATTTTTGAGCCACAACCCCGCGATCGCAGCAACACCCGATCAAAATTTGATTGCATCAGTTGGTAGTGAAGCTAAGCAGAAAGCAAACGAAGATGCTGAAAATACCAAGGGTTTTATCCGAGATGTAAAAGATAAAGTCAAAGATGCGGCTAAGAGTAATGCTAGCAAAGTTGAAGACGCAACAGATGGAAGCGGTAATTTCTTAGAGCGTAAAGCTAAAAATGACGCAGCAACAATTCAAAAACGCGCTAATGAAGATGCAGCACGCACTCAAAATGCAGTAGATGCAACTAAGGATGCTTTTAAAGATGCTGTTGATAATATCAGAGAAGCATTTTAGAACCTGAGATTATAATCGACAAACCTGGTTTTTCTAAAAAGCCGGGTTTTTAAGTTCATCAATTGTCATCGACAATAAATATCCAAGATGACCGAAAATAATTGCTTATATAGCCCTATTTTATTATTGCCAATTTTGGCAGTATGAAAATAGCGATCGCAAAAATCAATAACTCAATAAGCAATTACTTAACAAACAAGATGTCTATTTATTAATCCAGTGACAATCTCTGGTGTTTCTAAATGCGGTAATATGCCTGTATCGGGTATCCCATAAAAATCTCGAATTGCATTCTTGTTCAAATCTGCCAAACGTTTTCCTAAGTTAATATTAATAAACTGTGCTTTTTCACCCCAAATAATCGCTGTAGGTACGGTAAGTTGTTTAATATATAAACTCAAATCAAAATACAAATCACCACGTAAAAACGACAAAGCAGCAAATTTCGCATTAGGTTGTTGAGCGGAAGCTAAATAAGCCTGTACTATTTCTGAGGATATGCGTGCGGGTTTCGCAAATAGAAAGCTTTGTAAAAAATTTCTGACTGCTATTTCATTTTCCGCACCCAATTTATAAATCAAATTATCTAAAAGCGGTGCATTTATAACTTCCAAAGGAAGCCTACGTCCGCTACTTTGCCCAAAATCATCAAATCCAGAAGGACATGATAAAAATAGAGTTTTAAATAATTGTGGTTCTTGAATTGCAAGACGAATAGTCAAAGCAGCCGTAAGAGAAGACGCTATAACTGTTACGGGTTCCTTGCAAGTTTGTTTAATAAATTCGGAAATATTAGTAATGTAATCATTAATTTGATAATTCCGGACTGTATGAAAAGATTCACCCCAACCGATTAAATCTGGGGCAAAAATGCGATGAGTCGCAGCAAAAGCAGAGTATACTTTTGACCATTCATAAGCAGACGCACCACCACCAAAGTTATGTAGAAAAACTAAAGAAGGCAGATTTTCGCTGATATCCCAAGGTGTATTAGTTTGAGTATAATAAACCATTGATCCAAGGGATGTTTGAATAACTTTATGTCCAAAGCCAGGAGGTTGAAATTGAAGCATAGGAGTTATGAATTTTGGATTTTAGATTTTAGATTTTGGATTAGCAATTAAAAATTAGGAGTTAGAAGTTATTTAACCTTTGACCTTTAACCTTTGACCTTTGACCTTTAACCTTTAACCTTTGACCTTTAACCTTTAACCTTTGACCTTTAACCTTTAACCTTTGACCTTTGACCTTTAACTTTTGACCTTTAACTTTTGACCTTTAACCTTTATTTATTTCCCAATTTGCACGAGCTTGTCGAGATTATCACCACTAATATGATAAGCTGCTCCGAATCCAATTACGAAACGACCGTTATGGGGAATTAGCTGAAATATCCGAAAATCGGCTAAACTACGCAACATTTGAATAATTTCACCAAAACGTGTTTGAAATTGATCTACGATTTTTTTCCATTCTTCAGTTTCGCGCTCTATCAAAGTCGCGCTACAATCATAACTTAGTCTGCGACGAGCAAATATTTGTGGGGTTTTGGCTTCATCTTCAATAAACAAAACACTTGCATTCGGGTTAGCGTTGAGATTTTGCGTATGTGTTGAAAGCCCGCTAACATAAATATAAATATTTTTAAATTCGTCCATTACAAACGGAGTATAGCTACCGTTAGGCATTCCTTCACTATTTACCGTACTAATGATAATACTTTGGATTTGTCGGGTAAATTGTTGATATTCTGCTGTAGCTTTTTCTAATTGATTCATAAAATTAATTTAACTAATGTTTAAGTTTTTTTAGACAAAGCATAATATTCATAAATTAAAATTTCCCTTTCTATACCTCGTAAAAAAGAATGGTTTACGTAAATTATTAAGTATGGATTAAGTTACATTATGAAAAATAAATTACCGTCAAAGGTGCCAAAGTTAGATAAATTTAACTATTTGGATGTAAATTAATTTAAATATACAATTTTTAATGTAATGAAGGTTTTGAGAGCGAGATTTCTAATTAAAAATTAACATAAATCTAAATCTGGTATTCAATAGTACATTTGTAATATTATAGGGATGATTAATTTATCCGTGCATGAATCAAATTTTATTTGAAAAAGGATAAATATAAATTGTGTTAGGAAAACTGCTAGACGGTCGTTATCAAGTAGCTCAAGCTTATAGAGAGTATGCGATTAAGAGCTAAAATTAAAGAATAAGCTTTAAAATTGATAATTGAAATATGTGGGATTTAAACAGATTTGTCAAAACTCTAACTTTCTTTGAAGTAATTCCGTTACTTAACTGGGTACAGGATTTAGTCAAAGGTGGTTCCAAGGATAACCCAAATACATTAATTGGAGCGAAAAAAGTGGGTATAGTATTAGTCGCGGGTGCTACGGGTGGGGTTGGGAAAAGAGTTGTACAAAGACTGATTGATAAAGGTTATAAAGTCAGATGTCTTGTGCGAGATATTGACAAAGCCAGGTCAATTCTTGACGATGAAGCTGATTTAATAGTCGCTGATATTACTAAGCCAGAAACTTTAAATTCCCTATTAACAACGAACATTCAAGCAGTTATCTGCTGTACTGCGGTGCGAGTGCAGCCAGTAGAAGGAGACACACCAGATAGGGCAAAATATAATCAAGGCATTAAATTTTATATGCCAGAAATTGTTGGTGATACTCCAGAAAATGTGGAATATAAAGGTGTCAAGAACTTAATAGAAGCTGTTAGTAAAAATCTTCGACCGTCAAACGAAAAGTTGATCTTTGACTTCAGTAACCCATCCGTAGAAATTCAAAATCAGTGGGGTGCAGTAGATGATGTAGTTATGGGTGGGGTTAGTCAAAGTAACATTCAATTGTCTTCAGGTAAAGCTGTCTTTTTTGGTAACGTTTCCACCGAAAACTCCGGCGGGTTTGCTTCAGTTAGAACGAAAAATTTTGACCCTTCTTTTAATTTATCTGGTTACGAAGGTGTAGAAATAAAAGTCAAAGGAGATGGGAAACGCTATAAGTTTATTTTGCGTACAGAAACAAATTGGGATGGTATCGGCTATTGTTATTCTTTCGACACGGAAGCGGATACTTGGATAAACGTTAAGATTCCTTTTGCAGAACTAACCCCCGTTTTTCGTGCTAAAACTGTCAAAGATGCTTCTCCAATTGACGTTAATAAAATTTGTTCTTTTCAGTTAATGTTGAGCAAATTTGAATACGATGGAGACTTGAATCCTAACTTTTCCCCTGGAGCTTTTGCTTTAGAAGTTGAAACAGTAAAAGCTTACGGAGGAGAAACTCTACCGCAATTTGTGTTAGTAAGTTCAGCAGGAGTAACTCGTCCGGGAAGACCAGGTATAAACTTAGAAGAAGAACCACCAGCAGTCAAATTAAATGACCAACTCGGAGGGATTTTAACCTGGAAATTGAAAGGAGAAGATAGCTTAAGACAAAGTGGAATTCCTTACACTATAATTAGACCATGTGCTTTGACAGAAGAACCTGGTGGTAAAGAATTAATTTTTGAGCAGGGTGATAATATCAAGGGTAAAATTAGCCGCGAAGATATTGCTAAACTTTGCGTACAAGCCCTACAAGAACCATCAGCTTGTAACGTTACCTTTGAAGTAAAACAAGGAGAGAATAACGCAAGTTATATAGATTGGGAAAAATTATTTAAAACCCTCAGCAGTGAACAGTGAACAGCTAATAATTATTTTCTACTTGTTTCCTAATCCCCTATTCCATGTTTAACAAGTTATTGTTGACAGTAATTTTAGTCATTCTTATTTGGGGTGGCTTACTTTCTGATAAGGCTGTTTCTGGATTATTAGAATCGCGTTTGAGTAATTTAGAATCTAATGTTTACCGTCTAGAATCGCAAATAAGTCGGATAGAAACACAGATAAATCGATCCGGTTCATCATTACCAAATATTCCAAATAATCTACCATCACAGCCTCCTATGAGAAGACTATCGCAGTCAGAACGTGATAAAATGTTTGATAGACTCGCAACTTTAGTAATTGAGTTGAAGCAAGATGTGAAACAGCTGCAAAAAAGAGTTTCTCAGTTAGAAATGAATTAATCGCATCTTCTGGAACGAAAACTAATTACTAATAACTAACCATTAACAACTGATAATTAAGTATGAATCTTCTTACCTATATCATGCATTTAGCGGGTTCTGGTGCAAGTGCTTATTTTAGCGCGTTACAAATTCGGGATATTAAAACCCGTCCCAATATTTTAGCAGGATTTCAACTAGCAGAATCAGGTTCCGTTCCGTTCTTAACCAAGCTCAGTCAACGTGCAGCTACTGAAGGTGATACATGGCTTGCGGAGAAACTAGCAAAACACGCAGAAGACGAAAATAAACACGGACAAATTTTTGCTAATGCGCTCAAACAGCTTGATAAAAAAGTTATAGACTTTAAAAATCGACCATCAGAAACAAAAGAAGAAAATACTACTGATAAAAAATCAGAACAGCGTCGTAATTCATTCTTTGGTATATATTACGAAGGTTATGAAGCAGAACAATTAAAAGCAGAATGCATTGATTGGAATGCGTTTATGGCTAGCACCTATATATTAGAATTGGACGCAAGTAAAGACTTTGCTCGGATGGCAAAAGTTTTACCCGAAAATGATTCTAAAGCGCGTAATCTTAAATTAGGGATGCTCAGCATTGCTCGCGATGAAACAACCCATGCAGCATATCTTTATGAAGCAATGACCCGACGAATGAGTGCAATCCAGGTACAGCAGCTAGTTGATGAATGGCGATCGCGCAAAGTAAATGCTATAACAGCGTTTATTGCTAACAAGTTGCAGGGTAAAGATAACCAGCGTTCTTTAGTACAAGATGATGAATCATCGAATCAAGAAACTGAATTAATAGTTGCTAGATAAGTAAGTGGATCAAATTAAATGTAAAACCTCACCTTACCTCCGGCTTCCCTCTCCTTGATAAGGCTACGGTGTACACAGAAGTCTTAAATTCCTACCTGGAAGCGACTTTTGAACTATGAGCTAAATCGCTCGAAGCCCTGTCATTGCGTGTGCGTAAGCGCAGATTCACAGAGTGTTCCCTCTTAGGGAAGGAGGAACGACGAAGCAATCCCAACATCTTGCGATTACTTCGCTACCCTTCGGGAACATCTTCGATGAACGCTCGTAATGACGATTTAACGGGGTTGAAATCAATGAAACCCTTATGGAGAGTACTTGTGTGTACACGGTAGCCTTGATAAGGAGAGGGATTGAGGGTGAGGTTTTATCTTATATTTAATTGCGTTTACCTACTTAAAAATAATCTTTCTCAACTCAAAACAATGGTCGCATCCCCACAATCAAAGTACATCACTCCAGAAGAGTACCTCCAACTGGAGTTAGAAAGTGATGTTAAACACGAATACATCGACGGTTACGCTTATGCAATGGCTGGTGCTAACGATGCTCATGTTACTGTTTCATTAAACTTAGCTACACTGCTCCGTAGTCATGTACGCGGCTCCGGTTGTCGCGTTTTCATTTCAGATATGAAAGCTCGGATTGAAAAACTAAATCGTTACTATTATCCCGATGTGATGGTTACTTGCGACGAACGAGATCGGGAAAATACTAAAGAAAAGAAATTCCCTTGTTTAATTGTTGAAGTTTTATCCGACTCAACAGAAGCATTTGATCGAGGTGATAAATTCGCTGATTATCAACAATTAGAAACCCTGCAAGAATACGTTTTAATTAACGTAAAACGTCCGCGAGTTGATTGTTTTCGGCGTAATAGTGAAGGGCTTTGGGTATTACAGTTTTATGCTTCCGGGGAAAAATATTTTGAACTTCAAAGTATTAATTTGGAAGTAGAGATGAGCGCACTTTATGAAGATGTATTGTTTAGTTAAGTTGTAAAATATTTTATGTACTTTCCATCTCTAAACGCGATCGCTTTATTTGAATCAACTAAACTTCGAGTCATTCCTGAGTGGATGGATACAAACGTGCGTATCTGCGACCGTAGCGAATAGCAAGAAAACCCGTGATGTACATAAATAAACTATAAATGGCTGCGGGAATCGCCATATCAGGGTTATTTAATAATCCCGCAGTCACAGCGATCGCTAAAGTTCCGTTCTGAAATCCCACTTCTATCGCAATACTTATGCGCTGAGGCATACTTAAATTAAATAATTTACCAATATAAAATCCCGTCAACATTGCCGATATGTTTAATAACACAACCCCAATGCCGACTTGAGCGATAAACCCCGGTAAACGCGACCATTCGCGAATAATCAACGCCGAAATAATCAAAATTAAAAACGCGATCGCAATTTTATTAGTGGCTTTTTCTAATCGTCGTGCGAGTTCGGGAAATAGTTGTTTGATTAACATTCCCAAACCAATTGGTATTAATGTTACGACAAAAATTTGTAACATAGTCGTGCTAATTGGTAGTACGACCGCGCTTGTTGTCCCAATAAAATACCGAAGCGTTAAATTGGTAAAAATCGGAATAGTAAACACTGTTATCGTACTACTTAAAGCTGTCAGAGTAACAGAAAGAGCTACATCTCCTTTGGCAAAATAAGAGATCATGTTTGATGTAACTCCACCTGGACAAAGCGTTAATATTAATAATCCAACGGCGATAAAATTAGGCATGGGAATAATTTTGACAATTACAAACCCGATTAAAGGTAAGACGATTAATTGACTAATTAAACCTACCAATGCAGCTTTGGGGTATTTCGCGACCCGCAAAAAGTCATCGGGTACCAGAGATAAACCCATCCCTAACATAATTACAGCTAAGGCAACAGGTAAAAAAACTACAGTAAAAAAAGATGCTTCCATTTTGATTATTTGTTATTACTTGCTTCTATAATTAAATGGGTGAATCGCAATACAACTTATGCAGTTATTAGCAAGTAATTATAATTGACTTATCGACATCTTTCTATTCTCTATTCCCTTTCTCTCAAGCCATTATTACGAACATAATTCTTCACGTAATCTGGAACCTCAACACCTGCAACCAAACGGTCATCAGCGATCGCTTTACCCGCAACTCTCTGCAAAGGTAAAACACCAGCCCAAACTGGTAAATCATAATCCGCTTCATCATCTATAGGATTTCCCGTCCGCATCTTTGCAGACGCTTCAGTTAAAGGTAGAGAAAGTACCATCGTTCCCTCTAACTCTTGTTTACTTGGCTGACGTACTTCTTTCCAACGTTGCGGTATTACGTGTTCGGTAAAGGCTCGCAGCGCTTCCGATTTTTCTTCAGTATTATTTACTAGAGTCGCAGTACCGAATATAACTACCGAACGATAATTCATCGAGTGATGAAAAGCCGAACGTGCTAATACGAGTCCATCTAATAAAGTTACCGTAACGCATACTTCGATACCTCGATCTAAAGTACGCAACATTCTACTAGCTGGTGAACCGTGAATATAAAGTTTATCGTCAACTCTTCCGTAAGCGGTGGGAATTACAAAGGGTTGATTGTTTGCAATAAATCCCACATGACAAATTAACGCTTCATCTAAAATGTTGTAAATAACTTGGGTTTCATAATTACCGCGTTTGGGTATTCTTTTAATTTTGCTGCGTTGGGTGGGGGTAAGTTGTTGATTGGTTTCGTTGTTGGAAGTAGTCATGGTTTTTTGGTTTGTAGTAAGCACTTTAGTGCTTTGTTAATTGAGTTAAATAAAAGGGCTGAAGCCCTTACTACGAACAAAAAGATTTAAATCAAATCTAATTGCATCCCATTACTTGATGAAAAGCCCAAACTTTCATAAACGGGTTTTCCTGCTGGTGAAGCATTTAAAATAGCTTTTGTACAATTGATAGATTTCAAATGCTCAACAGTAGCGTTAGTTAATTGTTTTGCTATTCCTTTTCTACGGTAAGAAGATTCGACGTAAACGCCCCAAATGTATCCGTATTTACGATATTCTTCTTCTAAGATTAGTGAATATAAACCTGTGAAAAGTTGACAACTTGCAGAGCCGACAATTAGACGATCAACCTCAGCAACAAAACCTTTGTAAAATAAGTCTTGACGAGCTTGTTTGATAAACTCTAAAGTCAGATCGCGATGGTTCGGTTTAATCAACTTTTCAGCAACACCGACATCTAACCACATTTGATAAAAATGCTCTGCAATTATAGAATCTTCTTTTGGAGTTGTTTCTCTAATTTTAAGATTCATCTCTTTATAAAACTAATAATCTCTCTTTTTCTCTTTCTCCGCGTACTCTGTCTTGAAAAGTTGTTCATGGGGGAGCCCCCAAGACCACACTTTTCGCTGCGTCTCTGCGGTTTTTTCCATCAAATCTTGGTGCGTTACGGCAAAAATAACATCTTTTTTACTTAGAAAACATTACGAGCCGTAACACACCCTACAAAATCAATTCATCACCAACTTTAATAACTTCATTCCCAAACTCTTCACTAGCTAATCGAGTATTTACTGCCAGCTTATAATAATGATTGAAACGAGATTTATTTACCCACTCCGGTAAATCTCTACGTTTATTAACAAATATCTTTTGAAAATCAGAATTAACTTCTCCTGTAACTGCATCTCTTGTGGGAACAATACAGCGCTGACATGGATTTACACCTACAAATTGCAGATTCCCAACTTTAAAATTGATCGTATTATCGCTTTCACAAAACAGCTTATCTTCCCAAAATGCTGGTACTCCATCTATTTCAATAGTGGTACGCATTCGACGGCGGATATCGTCTTCATTTAAATCAGAATACCAGGAAGCAACTTCTTTTAAAGTGGCAGTACTAACAATAGTTGGTCCCGGTGAAACTGTATCATCGGGAAAGCCAGTTATTAGGTTATTTCGTAATTTAACGGTAAAACCAAAAAACTTGCTTAGCCAAACTTCTAAACGTGGAATTTCTGACTCTAAATTAAAATCTTCTGTATCGCTACCTAGGATTTGCAAAGATACAATTTTATTTTCTAAATCAAACTTTGAGCGCAATAAATGTATTTTAGGATGACGTTTAGCATTGACAAACTTACCTTGCTCGTCAAAAATGGCAAATTGGCGATCGCACTCCAACGCACCACTCTGCAAAACCCTCGCTTGTTTAACTTCCACCCCATCAAGTGACTTAATCGGATAGATATAAATTCTGGCTACATGGGGCATATTTAGCCTCCGCAAAATCCCTGAACTTGAACTTAAGAATAGCTTAATTTAGATAGTGGCTGGTTACAATAGCCAATTTTGCGATTTAGCACCAGTCCACTTTAATATAGATTTTAGATAGCTTTAGACATCATGTCTCGAAAAACGGAGGCGATCGCATTATATCCATCAGTAAATTACTCCCTTCCCGGCAGAAGATTACCGATTAAAAAACCGCTGAGACAAGCCACTGCGTTGGGCGGGTTCCCCGACTTGTAGCAAGTGGCGTGCAGAGAGCGCTGAGGAAAGAAGTAAACAAAGATAGGTAAATTTAGAGCGGGAAGGGAGTAGTAAGTTGGTACAAACCAAACCAAATATGTAACAGAATGTAAATTAGTCTCAAAGCCTTGCCCCTACTACCTTGTTCTAATATGGAATTGGGATTCCTGAAGCAATTCAGCTACGCATTTTCGATCCGTTTTTCACAACCAAACCCGTAGGTAAAGGTACTGGTTTGGGTTTATCAATTAGTTATCAAATTATTACTGAAAAACATCATGGAAAAATATCTTGCGATTCTATTCCTGGTGAAGGTACAGAGTTTGTAATTGAATTACCAGTTAACAGTCGCGAAATTTAATCCAATTTTGCTGAGCTTTAATTATTGACGCTCTACAACACTCAATGAATTGATCCGTTTTTTATAAACCACATTTAATTTGGCGTAAGTAATAATGATGACAAGACAAAAGCAAATGCACCTGGTGCCGATTACAAAAATCAATCATTTTTTTTTTAAATTTAGAAGCAGAATACATGAGGAAAATGTTAGTCCTCCGGTAAGACAAGCTAGGTTAAAAAAGTTAGCTATCTCTTGGTTTGTTGCAACGTAAAAAGGATGTGTTTGGGAACACCAAGAGCAAGAGCCGAATCCACCAGCATTTGCAGTCCAATCAAGAAACGACTTGGAATAGTAACTAAGAAAACAGGACACGGAGATTACCATCGCAATCATGGTAAGTTTCAGTTTTATATATGCCATCTCAAAGAAAAAATAGTGCAAATTTCCTTTCCTGGACGAGCGATCGCTACTAATTGTGCCAACTCCGATCAATAAAGGATAGTGTATATTTATTTTCATCTAGAGAAGATAAAAAGCCGGATTATTTTCAATATAAATACGTAAATAAGATTATCTGAGATTTAATAGTTACTAATCAAAATGGATATTGCTGATGTGATCGCCGCACTCAAGAAGTTTGAAAGGAACTGAGTTTTTAATTGAATTACCTGCTCCTTAATAATCATTATCAGCAACACAAATTCCTTTACATTTTATACCATTTGTAGCTGTGCGTTTGCAGTGAGGACATAAAATCTTTTCATTTTCTACTACTTTCTCAATATTTGTATTAGTATTTACCTTTAATTTATCTTTTTCAGTCTGGGGTTTCCAAGTCATAAGAGATTTTATGAGTTCCTTTTATTTTATATTCTACTTGCGATCGCATAACAAGTAAGTGAGTCCAATACTTTTAAAACCTCACCTTGCCGACCGCTTGCTTGTGCTTAGCAAACGAGGGTTATTTCCACTATTGCCTATTCTCTATTACGGAATGTAATTTAGCATTAATTTGTACGCTAGAATCAATATACAAATCAAATACTTACGTAGCATAAAGAGATAAGAATAGTTTGCGTTTAGCTTCGCTGTATCATTGTCAAGAAAACCATTGTGATTATAAATACATTAATCCGTGCATTAGTCCTGAAATAGTCAGTTTACGAAGAAAAACTTAATCAACTATCGAATTACTCAAGAGGAGTGGACAATGAGAGTTTTATTAATTTATCCTTTATTTCCAAAAACTTTTTGGTCTTATGAAAAAATTTTAGAATTGGTAAATAAAAAAGTTTTACTACCACCTTTAGGGTTAGTTACTGTAGCCGCAATTTTACCCCAAGAATGGGAATTTAAATTAGTAGACCGTAATATTCGTTCGGTGACGGAAGCCGAATGGGAATGGGCAGATATGGTAATTTTATCTGCAATGATTGTGCAAAAAGAAGACTTATGCGACCAGATAAAAGTTGCAAAACAACACGGTAAATTAGTTGCAGTGGGGGGTCCATATCCAACTTCCGTACCCCAAGTTGCTCAAGAAGCTGGAGTCGATTTTCTCATCCTTGATGAAGGGGAAATTACTTTACCAATGTTTGTCGAAGCAGTCAAAGCTGGTGAAACAAGTGGTGTATTTCGTACTACGGAAAAACCAGATGTCACGACAACACCTATTCCTCGCTTTGATTTGTTAGAAAGAGATGCTTACGACATGATGTCGGTGCAATTTTCTCGCGGTTGTCCGTTTCAATGCGAATTTTGCGACATTATTGTGCTTTACGGACGCAAACCTCGTACCAAAACTCCAGCGCAACTGTTAGCTGAATTGGATTATTTATATGAATTAGGTTGGCGGAGGGGTGTGTTCATGGTGGATGATAACTTTATTGGCAATAAGCGCAACGTTAAGCTGTTGCTCCAAGAGTTAAAAGTATGGATGAAAGCACATCAATATCCATTCCGCTTTGATACTGAAGCCTCAATTGATTTAGCACAAGACCCAGAATTGATGGAATTGATGGTTGAATGTGGTTTTGCTGCGGTATTTTTGGGTATTGAGACACCAGACGAAGACAGTTTGCAGCTAACAAAGAAATTTCAAAACACTCGCAATTCCCTCGTTGAATCCGTACAGTCTATTATTAAAGCGGGTTTGCGTCCGATGGCTGGCTTTATTATTGGCTTCGATGGCGAAAAATCCGGTGCTGGATCTCGCATTGTCCGTTTTGCGGAACAAGCAGCGATTCCTTCTACGACTTTTGCGATGTTGCAAGCGTTACCCAATACCGCATTATGGCATCGTTTAGAAAAAGAAGGCAGATTGCGCGAATCTCAAGACGGAAACATTAACCAAACCACGTTAATGAACTTTATTGCGACTCGTCCGCTACAAGAAATTGGCAGGGAATATATTGAAGCATTTTGTGCTTTATATGACCCCATAGCTTATTTAGACCGTACCTATCGCTGCTTTTTAATGATGGGTAAACCGAGTTGGAAAGCACCAGCTAAAATGCCAGAATGGGTGGTTGTAAAAGCACTTGCAACTGTTATTTGGCGACAAGGTATTAAACGCGAAACTCGCTGGAAATTCTGGCATCATTTATTTAGTATTCTCAAGCATAACCCCGCAGTCTTTGAACATTATTTATCTACCTGCGCTCACAACGAACATTTTCTGGAATACCGTCAAATTGTCCGCGAGCAAATCGAATCTCAGCTTGCAGAATATTTAGCTCAAGGTGCAGAAAAGCCTTATGTACCCGTGAAAAAAGCTGAAGTTGTTAAAGCGTAATTGATTAAATTATAGGTGAAAGAAGGTTGTAGAAGAGGTATTTAAAGCCATTTCTACAATTCTTTGTATTTATATATATACCTAAGTTTATGAATATCATATCTGCTTGCGGAAAAATTATCATCGCCAAGGTTAAGTATTTTAGGTTCTCAAAACATCAGGGTTAGTTAAGTTGTACTTCAACATTCGGGGAAGGAACAGAATTTGTAATTGAGTTACCTTTACTTTGAATTGACTACCATGAATCGGCATTTTTGGCAGATAGCGAGATGGGGAAAAATCAAAGTTTATTTTAACTCCTAACTCCTAAGCTGATGTGCAGCTAAATTGTATAATGCGTTAGCGAAGCGTGTCCGTAGGACATAACCGTGAAAACATTGTAGTGCGGTAGCGCAGCGTGTCCGTAAGGACATGCATCTTGCGATCTTGTCTTATACAATTTAAATGCGTAACAACTTAACTGCTCACTGCTCGCTGTTTTTCCTCAAAGCTTCTACTTGCGATTTTAATTGAGCTATTTCTTGTGCCATCTCTAACACCATTGATGCACCAATCAAGTTTAATCCTAAGTCTTGACGTAAACGAATAATTTGCATAATGCGAGTTACATCTTGGGGACGCAACATCACTCCTTCTGGTTCAATTAAACCTAAGCTGCTAAAGCGTTCAATAACAGTAACTGATGTTTGTGTAATAGTAGCCGCTTGCTCGAAGCTGATTAAGTCTTCTCCATCAACAGAAACCACGAAACGGGATATTTGATTCATAAATTAATACCTCAATAAGGGATGGGGGGACAAAGGGACAAGAATAAATAACTCCTAACTCCTATTCCCAATCCAAAATCTAAAATTTAAAATCTAAAATCGAACTGCGGGGATTAAAGTTACTTTCTTGCTGGAGTTTTTCGTAATATTCTTTTTCTTTATCGGTTAATTCTTTAGATGTAACAATTTTTAACTTGACAATTTGGTCGGTTCTGTCTCCTTTGGGATTACGCCAGCCTTTACCGCGCAACCGCAGAGATTGACCGGAATCTACTCCCGCAGGTATTTTCATAGTAACGTTACCATCGGGTGTAGGTATATCAATTTTCGCTCCTAAAGTCGCTTCGGGAGCAGTAATCGGGACTTCACAAACGATGTTGTCATCTTCAAAACTGAAAAAAGCATGAGGTTGTAACTCTATATTTAAATATAAATCTCCACGCTGATTGGAGAAAGGACTAGTTTGTCCTTTTCCACGAACTCGCAGACGGCTTCCAGGTTTTGCTCCTGCGGGAATGCGGACTTTTATCACTTCATCACCCAGCTTAAAGTCTTTTTGTACTCCGTTGAAAGCTTCAGAAAAAGAAAGTGCGATCGCTGCTTCTATATTTTGTCCGGGTTGACTAGATCCTTCGCTACCGGAAGTACGGTAACTGTAAGTTCTTCTCCCGGCTCCACCCCTACGACCTAAAAGTTCTTCAACAAAATCATCAAAGCTGCCGTACTGACTAAAATCATAGCCGCCAACATCTACACCAACCCCTCTTGGAGTAGTACCAGGTTGCGATCTCTGTTGACTTTGAGTTGCTCCCTGTTGCCAATATTGCCCATATTGGTCGTATTTCTGGCGTTTTTCGGGGTCGGAAAGTACTTCTTGGGCTTCGTTAATTTCTTTAAAACGGTTTTCTGCTTCTTTATCACCGGGATTCAAATCTGGATGATATTTTCTCGCCAGTTTCCGGTAAGCTTTTTTAATGTCATCCTGAGACGCATTTTTACTTACACCCAGAACCTGATAATAATCTTTAAAATCATTTGCTGCCATTTTTATTTATGATTGAGAATGGGGGATTGGGGATTGGGCAATTACCAGCTATTAATGATTCTGCAATAACTGGTAACTGATTTTGAAAGGGTTGCCAGCAAATTAGTGCCATTCTATTTACCTCCGAATTCAGTTTTTTGATTTCTTTCGTAAACCTATCGCTGTTTGCTATTTAATATATTTGCTCATAGTTTACGTATTGAACTTCTTTCTTAAGAAAGATTAAAAAAAATATTAATAATAAAACTATAGATAGATTATTTTAAAATAAATATTGTTATCTTGGTAAATTATCTGTTTTACATAAAATCATAAGCATAATTTAATTATTATCAAAATTGCTTTGAAAATTTTCCTATATTTGTTTACATAATTATATAAATAGTTTCTATCTATATAAATAATTGATAAATTCTAATTTATAGCTTTATTTGCTCCATTCTATGGAATTAGCAATAACTCTCAACAAAAATTTACCGGAACCGTTACACCAACAACTTTACGAACAACTTCGTCAAACAATTCTCAACGGGAGATTAACCCCAGGGGAACGAATTCCTTCAACTCGCTTTTTAGCAAAATCTCTGTCAATTTCTCGTTTCACAGTTACCACCAGTTACGAACAACTTTTAAGCGAAGGATATTTAGAAACAGTTAAGGGTCGTGGTACTTTTGTTTGTCAGCAAATCCCCGACAATTTAATCGACTCAAATCCAATCGAAATAATAGAAAAAATCAATCCTTTACCAATTAAATTATCTAAGTATGGAAACACATTAGCTAATATAAAAAATGTCCCTAGAATTGCCGAGCCAGAATTACAAATTAACTTTCGTTACGGAACACCAGCACTGAGCGAGTTTCCGATCAAAATATGGCGTAGATTACTATCACATTACTGTAACGCTAACTTAAATTGGCTCGATTATTCCACAGAACCTTCAGGATATCAACCTTTACGAAAAGCGATCGCACATTATCTTACCCGCTCCCGTGCGGTTAATTGCGAACCTGAACAGATATTAATTACCAACGGTACTCAACAAGCACTCGATTTAATTTTGCGTTTATTAATTGAACCAGGAGAAACGATAGCTATAGAAAATCCCGGTTATTTAAGCGCAAGAATTATATTTGAAACACAAGGCTCTCAAATCGTACCCATTTCAGTAGATAATTCGGGTTTAGTAGTTCAAGAATTAGCTAATTTTAAAGATAATATTATTCGTTTAGTTTACGTTACACCTTCCCATCAATTCCCCACCGGAGCAATTTTATCATTACCGCGACGCTTAGAGTTACTCAGTTGGGCGCAACAAACAGGGGGATTAATTATAGAAGATGATTATGATAGCGAATTCCGATATGGTGAAAAACCAATTCCTGCATTACAAGGATTGGATAAAAGCGATTCGGTACTTTACATTGGAACTTTTTCAAAAGTATTATTCCCTTCATTGCGAATCGGTTATTTAGTGCTTCCCAAAAGTTTAGTTGCAATATTCACCCGTGCAAAATGGTTGTGCGATCGCCACTTACCAGTGCTAGAACAGCAAGTGCTTGCAGAATTTATCGAATCGGGACATTTAGAACGTCATCTAAGAAAAATGCGATCAATATACGATCAACGTCGTCAAGTTTTAGTAAAAGTCTTAAAAAAACACTTTGGAAAACGCGCTACTATCTTAGGAGAAAAAGCCGGAATTCACATTATGGTGGGTTTCAAAAGTGATTTGAGTGACGAAGAAATTATTCAAAGCGCTACAAAAGTCGGTATAGGAATGATGTCTGCCAATCCTCATTATCTCGCAAACCATCCCAAAGGTGAATTCATCTTTGGTTACGGCGATTTGACAGAAACCCAGCTTACCGAGGGAATTCGCAGATTAGCTCAGATAATTCTTTGTTCGTAGTGAGGTTTAGCTTTCTAATCCAAGGAGTAAAGTTCTGACTACAAACTTAAAACAAATAATAATTCCATAACAAAATAAATCATTTAAATCCCAATGTTGGGTTACGACACGATTAATCAGATTTTCGTTTTGATTTCCAATTTAACTTTCGTGTCTAACCCAACCTACTAGCTAGCTTTGCAGCCCACGCAGGTGGGCTTTGTTTTTTTAGCCCTACCCTTCGAGGGTGAGGGCTTTTTATTACTACGCAGTCACTTCCTGCTTCCGCTTACTAAGTAGCGCTCCATACAAACGATTAAGTGCATTTACATAAGCTTGCGCCGATGCAACGATAATGTCTGTATTCGCTGAACGACCGGAATAAATCTTATCTTCATACTTCAATCGGATAGTTACTTCGCCGATCGCATCAATTCCAGCAGTTACCGATTGTACGGAAAACTCAATCAAATTATTCGGTACATTTACCACGCGATTAATGGCTTTATATACAGCATCTACGGGTCCCGTACCAATTGCCGCATCAGTTAACTCTTCTCCTTCAGGGTTGCGTAAAGTCACGGTTGCGGTAGGACTTGCATTGCTACCGCAGGAAACCTGCACCAATTCCAACTTGAACAAATCGGGTGTTTGTTGAATCTCATCATTAGCAAGAGCTTCTAAATCCCAATCGGTAATTTCTTTCTTTTTGTCGGCAACTTCTTTAAATCGAATAAAGGCTTTATTTAAATCATTTTCTGACATTTCAAAGCCCAATTCTTTTAAACGGGTACGAAAAGCATTTCTTCCCGAATGCTTGCCCAAAACGATTTTATTTTCTGTCAAACCTACTGACTCGGCATCCATTATTTCATAAGTGAGCTTGTTTTTCAACACGCCATCTTGATGAATTCCGGATTCGTGAGCAAAGGCATTTGTTCCGACAATTGCTTTGTTTGGTTGCACCAACATTCCGGTTAAATTGGAAACCAAACGGGAGGTTTTATATATTTGCTTGGTGTCAATATTTGTTAACGCGGCTTCCGAATCAACATCGCGTCCCAAGAAGGGATTAAAATATTGTCTGCGGACGTGGAGAGCCATGACTAACTCTTCCAAAGCTGCATTCCCGGCACGTTCTCCGATACCGTTGATGGTACATTCTAATTGTCTAGCACCATTTTTTACAGCTTCTAAAAAGTTAGCTACAGCTAAACCCAAATCATTATGTCCGTGAACCGAGATAATCGCTTGATCTATATTCGGAACGTTTTCTGTAATTCCTTTAATTAAAGCTCCAAATTCGCTGGGGGTTGTATAACCAACGGTGTCAGGAATGTTAACTGTTGTTGCTCCTGCTGCGATCGCTCTTTCCAATACTTGGTAAAGATATTCTGGGTCGGAACGTACCGCATCCATTGGAGAAAATTCCACATCTTCCATGAAAGACTTGGAGTAAGCAACCATCTCTTCGGCAATTGATAGCACTTCTTCTCTGGTTTTCTTTAACTGATATTTTAAGTGGATGTCAGAAGTGGAAATGAAGGTGTGAATTCTTCCTTTGACTGCTGGCTTCAAGGCTTCTGCTGCTGCTTTAATATCATTTTTAATGGCTCTTGCCAAACTACAGATTACCGGACCGTCTTCTGTGCCTACAGTTTGAGCTATCTTGCTTACGGCTTCAAAATCCCCCGGACTTGCAAAAGCAAAACCCGCTTCAATGATATCTACACCCAATCGCTTTAACTGCTTAGCGATCGCCAACTTTTCGTCAATATTTAAAGTTGCCCCTGGGCATTGCTCTCCGTCACGGAGTGTGGTATCAAAAATAATGATTCGTTCTGGATTTGTCTTCATAACTAGTAGTGAAAGTTGATAAATTTTTTGTGCCTAACAATACTTTCTACTTTAATTTTTTTTACTATTAATTTTCTAAATATTTGTAAAGATTATTAAGCTTCAGTTTTTTCTATACTGTTTCTTATTTCATTTAAATCTATATATCTATCGGTAGCATTACGTAACTCTCGTGCTATCATACCCTCTGTTGAAACGACAGTTATATGAGTGTTTTTAGAGCGTAATAATTCAATTGCTCTTTCAAAATCTCCATCTCCACTAAATAAAATTACTCTGTCATATTGGTCTACTGTATTAAACATATCTACAACAATTTCAATATCTAAATTAGCTTTTTGGGAGTAACGTCCGGAGGAATCATCATAATATTCTTTGAGTATTTTAGTTCGTACTGTATATCCTAAACTAATTAGAGCATCTCGAAAACCTCGTTGATCCTGTGGGTCTTTCAAGCCAGTGTACCAAAATGCATTGATTAAATTTGTGTGTATTTGTTCGTATTTGAAGTATTCTAATACTCGTCGTGGGTCGAAAAACCAGCCGTTCTTTTGTTGAGCATAGAACATATTATTTCCGTCTACAAAAATAGACAGACGAGTCATATGAGTTTCCATAGGAAATTACACCATTAAATATAAATGAATTTAGATTGAACAATAGATTATAGCAATAATAAAATGACAAATTCGCTAATATATATAAATTATATTGTCATGTATAGCTTTTATCTATCCTTTCTTAATTTAAGAGATTGACTAAAACATTAAACTATGGTTGAAACAACAGCCTTAGTTTTTTCGCCCTTAACTTAATATGCTTACATTGCACCCTGTAATCAAAATTTACCAATAAAATTGACTAAGTAACAGAATTTTTTACAGTATATTAATTAAGTTTACTCCTAAAGTAGGTAAGTAACTCGAATCCCCCAAGTTAGAATCAGAGTATTGTGTCGATCGCAAATAATCATGGTTTTTATAATTTTGAATAAACACGCTCTCTTAGTGATATAGGGAAAATATAAAAATGCATTTTTGGCTTATTTAGCTTCGAGTATCTAACAGATAAGCGTTAATGCAGATTTTTAGGGATAACCGATGGGGATTAGATAGACGAAGCAATATTTATCAAGATAATGTATAACTAATTACGTCTTTCTGACAAAAGGTTTGCATCGATATTGTATTATCAAGGCATGAGGAAGCTTTATAGATTTCTATAAAATATTCTTGCTTTAATAAACTACGGATTGTAAAAAGACAGGTTAATAGAAGATATTAACCATGAGTAAAACATCGGCAGTTAAGCTTTCATCTACTTGCAATCCCAATGCGGAACGAACCATCGTGTAGTTGACCAGAACCTAATTTAAGGAAATGCCTTTATCCAATAACCCAAACGGGATTGATCTGGGTCTAGAATATTTACTGATATATCGTGAAAAAAAGAAACAGCAGATGACAGTTGATAAAAGTATAATATTTTCATGTGTATAGACTTTTGTTTAAGTGTTACCGATCGGGTAGCTTACACAAAATAATGTATAAACTTTCCAGAATTGTTCAACATAAATTAATCAATAATACAATATGGCAGAAGAACCTGCATATAACATAACCAAAAAATATGTGTCTGCCGCTAAGAAACTGTTTAGCTTTTCCAGACAAGCTACTTCTACGGTATCGGCACGTCAATTTAAAATCATGGCTCGATGGGGTCATATTCTTAGTGGTGCAACAGTAGCCGGGGCTGTACTGCTAGCATATTCTGGTACTGGTTTTACCATTTGGATAGAAAGCCAATCAGAAAGCTTTTTTTACCTGCTGCGGGGAAGGGTAACTCCACCAAAAGATATTGTCATTTTAGCGATAGACAATGAATCGATATCGCGTCCCAAGGAGTCTTATGAAATAGACCCGACTGCTTACGCTTATTTAGAACCCCTGAAATCTTTCCCCTTTCAACGTAAAGTATACAGCGAAGCCATTGATAAATTAATCAAAGCTGGGGCGCGTCACGTTGGATTAAATGTACTTTTTGATTCTCCTAGTAGATACGGAGCAGCCGACGACAAGCAGCTTGCTAATACTTTGCAGCGATATGGAGATAAAGTTACTTTAGCAGCCCTCTACGAAGGAAATGACCTAGAACAGGGAGATTACTGGCAATTATTTTTGCCAGACCAGCAATTCCGCACGGGTTCAACATCTATCGGCTATACAAATTTTCCTCTTGAAATAGACGGCAAAATTCAAAAATTAGGGAGCTTATTCCCCAAACAGTTAGCACAAGATGGCATAATTCCTAGTGTCATGCCATCATTTGACGAATCATTATTAATAGCTGCCAATATAAAATATCCTCAACCAAAAGGCGATCACATTTATTTTTTTGGAGGGACACAGACATTTAGTACTTATTCTTTCTGGAATGTATTTGAGCCGGATTTCTGGGATACTAACTTACAGGGAGGAAAGGTTTTTAAAGACAAAATCGTCTTGATCGGCTTGACAGCTAAAGCGTATAAAGGAGAAGATTACCATCCGGTCGCAGTATCTTCTAACTGGCTTTATCCGGAGAAAATGTCCGGAATCGAAATTCATGCTAACGCGATCGCAACCTTAATGTCCGGGAAATCGATTGATTCTCCAATTTCTAATCCATTTGGGCGGGGTTTATTTGTACTGGTTTTAGTCGGTGGATGTACGCTAATAATAACTAGGATTAAGCAAGGTACAAATAGATTTGCACTAAGTCTTGTCTGCGGGATAATCTGGGCAGGCATAAGCTACAGTTTATTTGTATTTGGTCAGTTAATTGTTCCTACCGGCATCCCAATAGTTGCAATTTCCACTGTTGGACTTTGCTATTTAGGAACCGAAGTGGCTCGGGACAAGTTAAGAAAAACTCAATTAGTAGATATCTTACAAAAGCATGCTTCCAACCGCGTTGTACAGGAGATAATATCTCAGCAAGAAGATTTGAAAGATTTACTCGGACAGCGTTTAAAAGAGGTATCGGGTAAAGTATTAGACGGTAGATATAAGATAGTCACTATTTTAGGTTCGGGTGGATTTAGCGAAACTTATATTGCAGAAGATACCAGACTTCCAGGTAATCCTCTATGCGTTGTCAAACAGTTAAAACCAGTTAATAATAAATCGGAACAACTGCAAGTGGCCAGACGCTTATTTAAATCAGAAGCGCAAACCTTGCAAATGTTAGGAAACTATAATCAAATACCTCAACTTCTTGCTTATTTTGAAGAAGAAGAAGAATTTTATTTAGTTCAAGAATACATTATCGGTCGTCCTTTAAATCGAGAAATATCAAACGAACAACTTCCAGAACCAATAGTTGTGGAAATGCTTAAAGATATATTGCAAACATTAGTATTTGTACATCATAAAGGTGTAATTCATCGCGACATTAAACCCAGCAATATTATCCGACGTAAATCAGATAATAAATTGGTGCTAATTGACTTTGGTGCTGTAAAACAAGTTTCTACCCAAGTAATTAATTCTCAAGAGAAAACAGCCTTTACAATTGGAATTGGTACTAAAGGTTATGCACCACGAGAACAATGTTTAGGGTATCCGCAATACAGTAGCGATATTTATGCAGTTGGAATGATTGGTATTTTTGCCTTAACTGGTATACCACCTCACGAGTTAGCAATAGATGAAAACCAAGAATTAAAATGGGCTGATAAAGCGACTGTTAGTATTGGATTTACTCAAATTCTCAATAAAATGGTGGTTGACAATCATGAATCCAGGTATCAGTCAGCAAAAGAAGTGCTTGAAGCGCTTCACGAACTGACAAATTCTAATTATTCTGAGAACCTCTTCACAGACAACTCAACAAATCCTACACTCCTAAACGATTCTGATATTCCCACTAAACCTTGGAATTGATGTTTTAAGTTGCAAATAGAAAAGGTTCGTAGTTGCGCTCTATATCTTGCATTCAAATCAACTGGTGAGAAGTCGGGTTTTTTAGATCAGTCTTGATTACATAAGATAATCTCGCCAAAAACCCGACTTCTGGGACGAGTTCAGCAAGCCCTACGTAGATATTGGAGGAGGTTCTGGTTTAGGAGCATTTCCACCTGCTGGAGGTTCGGGAGTAAGTGGTTGGGGAGCGGGATTTCCACCCTTTGGAGGTTCGGGATTAAGTGGTTGGGGAGCGGGACTTCCACCTGCTGGTGG
>NZ_JAYGHM010000047.1:0-65417 GCF_034931125.1 Rivularia sp. UHCC 0363
CCCCCTAGTATGTCGGGGTCACTGTGAACAATACCGGATTTTAATGCCATAACAAATGTAGCGAACTACCAGCTTTGGTAGTTATTCTATCCTAAAGTCATCCCTATCTGCTTGGTTAAACGGAATTTTCAGTGGAAGTATCGGGGTTATCCCTTAATCTCTTTCCAAGCAATTAACAAACAAGCGATCAAATATATTTTTCCTGGTAACGACCAAGTTCATCGGCGGCAGATATGACTGAAACGAAGCATGAAGACTTTATCCCGTCCGCTCCACTGTGTTGTTAGCCTGCGATTTACGTGCTACTTAGCAGCAACAAATTGCTCTACGGTTAATCCAGCAGTGCGAATTAAACTTCGCAAAGTTCCCTTCGCTACTTCACGGTGATCAGGAACCGAAAGCGTTACAAGTTCCTCGTCTTTCGTCATGATGATGTGGCTGCCTGTCTGCCGCACAGCTTCCCAACCCAACGCTTCAAAGACACGCATGACTTCGCGACCACTCATTACAGGCAAAGCAGAACCCATTAGGCTACGACCTCAACCTGATAAGTCTCCACTGTTAGTGGCATTCCACGCTCTGCACGAACCTGTAGACAAGCTGAGATAGCATCTTTGATATTTTCAAGTGCTTCTTGTTTCGTTTGACCTTGACTCACGCATCCTGGAATACTAGGGCACTCCACAACCCAAATTCCATCCTCATCACGATCAAGTGTTACGCTAAACCTCATAGCATGTTTCCTCAACAAAAAGTCTCGCCTTTACCATTTTAACCTGTTGTCATTAAACGCTTAGAAATGTGTGATAAATAAATGTTGGGGTCACTGTGAATGCGATCGCACCAGGACCTACGGAAACCGAACTTTTTCGTGCTAATAATCCTCCCGGAAGTGAAGGTGAGCAACGTTATTTACAAGGAGTTCCGATGGGGAGATTCGGAAAACCAGAAGAAATTGCAGCAGCAATTAGCTTTTTTGCTGGCGACGACGCAGCATTTATCACCGGACAAACATTATTTGTAGATGGTGGTAGCAGTATTGGAGCAGCTTTTTTGTAATTTTAAATACTTTGTAGCCGAAATAAAAACTGAGGTATACAACAGTTAGCTTTTAAATTTTCCTCAACTTGTTCTCAGCGATAGCCCTTCATCGAATACGGAAGCTATGCGTTGTGATGATGTTTTAGCTAAAATTCCTTTTCGGTTTCTGAGCGAGTAGGGCGATAAATATTTTTGTTCGGAAGGCTGGTTGTGGTCATCTCATACCAATCAAATTTTATTGATAGAAGAACATCATTCTCGTATACACAGATTTATTAAAATTGCAACTATACTTATGACACTTTCTTGATGTAATAATGTAGCGCGTGATAAAGTAAGGTAAAAGTAAGAAATTTAACTGTAACAGATTGTCACATATCCTTTAACCGCAGTACTTTCAGAAACCGATACCGAGCAGAGTCCGTGCGCGGTTTTACCTTAATATCGGTTGAAGTGTTTATGTATTAAGGCTTTAGGGCAGTTGTAGTATTATACATCGCTTTTGCTCGGTTTTGGTTTGAATATAAATTAGCGGGCAAATAGTTAGCCTACTAATTTTTTTGCATGTAAATACTCTGTAAATAGATTTTTAGTAAATGATTATTTCATGAGCGTATTGTCTTTGCCAAGTTTGTGGGGGGAAAGTAACGAGCGTGGCGGCTAGTGACACGCTCGTTACTTTCCCCTCATATAATGTAAGAAATGCTGTGACACAAAAGCATACGCGATCTCGTGGCGTGCAATCTCGAACTAGACCATCACAGCAACGATAAAAAGGACTGAACTAAATGGACAACAACCCTCAAAGCGCTCCTGCACAATGTCCCTTTCGTGGAACCCGCATTGGAGGAGCGCTCGGCTCTAGGCCGCAAACTGATGATTGGTGGCAGAATCGACTTCAGGTCGAGCTGCTTCACCAAAATTCACCCCAGGCTAACCCGCTAAGAGATTTTGACTATAAGGAAGCGTTTC
This sequence comes from Rivularia sp. UHCC 0363, assembly GCF_034931125.1. Taxonomy (NCBI): domain Bacteria; kingdom Bacillati; phylum Cyanobacteriota; class Cyanophyceae; order Nostocales; family Rivulariaceae; genus Rivularia; species Rivularia sp. UHCC 0363. The sequence goes on from NZ_JAYGHM010000047.1 coordinate 2,014, forward strand.
AGAAGATCGACTTCGGGCAGTTGAAGAAGGACATCAAAACTCTACTGACAGATTCAAAAGACTGGTGGCCAGCCGACTACGGCAACTACGGACCTCAGATGATCCGCATGGCATGGCACTCTGCGGGAACTTACCGCATCGCAGACGGTCGTGGCGGAGCGAGTCAGGGCATGCAGCGCTTCGCCCCAATTAACTCGTGGTGGGATAACGGCAACACAGATAAATCACGACGGCTGCTCTGGCCAATCAAGCAGAAATACGGCGCGGCACTGAGCTGGGCCGATCTAATGATCCTGGTCGGCAACTGCTCGCTCGAAATTATGGGTCTGAAGACCTTTGGCTACGGCGGTGGTCGCATTGATGCTTGGGAGGCAGATCGCGCCACCTACTGGGGCCCTGAGTTCTGGAACGGTCAAGCTTTCGGAGAAAATGGCAAGCAGCACGAGGGACATCCTTCGGAGATGGTCACTCGAACAATTCGCTGGGTCGGCGAACCGAAAGACGAATACTATGACCTCGAAAACCCGTTGGCAGCTTCGCACCAGGCGCTAATATACGTCAATCCAGAAGGTCCTAATGGAAGCGGAGACCCGATCGCATCCGCCCGCGACATCCGCGAGACTTTTGCACGCATGGCGATGAACGATGAGGAAACTGTAGCGTTGATTGCAGGTGGTCATGCTTTTGGTAAAAGCCACGGCATGGTTGCGCCAGACAAGATCGGACCCGCACCCGAAGGTGCGCCGATTCAGGCAATGGGCATGGGGTGGCAAAATCCTGAAGGCACAGGCTTCGCAGAATATACAATGACGAACGGGATTGAAGGCTCATGGACACCAAACCCGACCCAATGGGACAACAGCTACCTAGAAAATCTCTTTAAATACGAGTGGGAACAAACCAAAAGCCCAGCTGGTGCCATTCAGTGGAAGCCAAGCGATCCAGATGCGCCGACAACGCCAGACGCGCACAAGTCTGGTGTCGAGCATTCGTTAATGATGATGACTTCAGACATTGCGTTGAAGGAAGATTCCGCCTATCGTGAAGTCTGTCAGCGCTTTCTCGATGATTTCGATTATTTTAGTGATGCATTTGCACGCGCTTGGTACAAGCTGACCCACCGAGACATGGGGCCAAAAGTACGCTATCTTGGTTCAGAAGTTGCGGAGGAAGATCTGCCTTGGCAAGATCCGATTCCAGCACTCGACCACGATGTCGTCGATGATGCCGATATTAGTTCTCTCAAGGACAAAATTTTGGCGAGTGGACTCTCGGTCTCGGCGCTGGTGTCGGCAGCTTGGGCATCTGCGTCAAACTATCGCGACTCCGACAAGCGCGGTGGTGCGAATGGCGCTCGTATTCGCCTAGATCCCCAAAAAGACTGGGAGGTGAACCGCCCGCAGGAGCTTAGCAACATCTTATCGACCCTGGAGCAAATTCAGTCAGAATTCAACGACACTCAGTTGGGTAACAAAAAAATCTCAATCGCGGATCTTATTGTCCTCGGTGGCTGCGCTGCTGTCGAGAAGGCTGCTTCCTACGCTGGGGTCGATATCAGTGTTCCATTCACTCCAGGCCGAATGGATACTACTCAAGAACTAACAGATGTTGAAAGCTTTGAATGGCTCAAGCCAGTCTCGGACGGTTTCAGAAATTATCATAACGAGGCTGTGGGCTATAAGGTGAAGGCGGAGCGCATCTTCCTCGATCGCGCACAGCTTCTTACACTGACCGCGCCCGAGTGGACGGTTCTTGTCGGTGGACTTCGTGCCCTCGATCAAAACTGGGATCGTTCAAAGCATGGTATCTTCACCGACCGACCTGGCGTTTTGACCAATGACTTTTTCCGTGTCTTGACTAGTATGGACTACGAGTGGAAGCCAATCGACAATCGCGAGATGCTCTTTAATATCTGCGATCGCAAAACAGGCGAAACGAAGTTTACCGCGACACGCTGCGATTTGGTCTTCGGCTCGAATGCAGAACTGCGTCAGGTGGCTGAAGTCTACGGTGCTGATGACGGTCACGAGCGCATGGTTAAGGATTTCGTCGTAGCTTGGAACAAGGTGATGATGCTCGATCGCTTTGACGTTAGCGCTTAACCTGCAATTATTGTACTGGATGAGTCCGTATGATCGGGCTTGTTCAGTCAACAAAGCAACACAATAAGGTAAATTTAAAATTGCGAAATCATCAGAGGCGATCGCCAAGTCGCAGCTTGAAAAAACTCCCGCGCTTTCTCGCTACTGCGAAACACTAGTTCAAATAACTGTTCTCCCCAAGTCTGTAATTTTTGTTCTATTTTTGCAGCATTATCTGGGAAGATACCATAAGGAAAGCGTAAATATTCTTCTAAATACCAGCGTAAATCTGTTAAAGCTTCTTTATTAAATGGATGCTCAAGCCTTACCACATCGGCAAGTCGAGGTGATGCTTGCCCGCGTTGCCAGGAAAGTTGGATATTTTCGCCTTGATGGGTGATTCGCAAGCAGTTTTTCGCCATATCGGATATCGCTAGTTTTTTATATTAGCTAATATTGTGGAATTCACGCAGATGACGATTTATTCCGGAAATACCTATTGCCAAAACCCGCACCATTCCCCCAACTTTTCTTTTCCAAGGGGCTTAAATATTCTTAAGCAAAGTAGATGGATGTAAATAAACATAATTATACTTATGTCATAGCGAGAAAGCACGACGAAGCAATCGCAAGGGTTTCGTTCTTTTTACATTCTGTGACATAGTGCCGGTTTATTCGTGTCTACCTACTTACCCTACTGTAATACAACCATAAACATTAATTAGTTTAAGCCGACATATAATTACAAATGTGTTCTTACCCCGCTTTACTAGTTACCGGATACTGTTTTAATACCTGCTTCAAATATTTCCCAGTATAGGACTTTTCATTATTCGCAACATCTTCCGGAGTCCCTACAGCAATAACTTCTCCTCCTTTATCCCCTCCTTCGGGACCTAAATCTATTACCCAATCCGCGCAACGAATTACGTCTAAGTTGTGTTCGATAACTAATATTGAATTACCTTTATCTACCAATCTTTGCAGTACATCTAATAATTTGTGTACGTCGTAGAAAGATAATCCTGTTGTCGGTTCATCGATTAAATAAAGTGTCTTCCCGGTAGCACGACGCGATAATTCTGTAGCTAATTTAACCCGCTGCGCTTCACCACCCGATAAGGTTGTAGCTGGTTGTCCCAATTGTACATATCCTAAACCGACATCTACTAAAGTTTGCAGCTTGTTCACAGCTTTGGGAATGTTGGTGAAAAATTCCAAAGCTTCCTCCGTTGTCATATTCAGGACATCGGAAATCGATTTATCTTTATATTTAACCTGCAAGGTTTCGCGGTTATATCTGGCACCTTTGCAGACTTCACACTGAACGTAAACGTCGGGTAAAAAGTTCATTTCGATCACGTTGACACCTTGTCCAGCGCAAGCTTCACAACGTCCACCTTTAACGTTGAACGAAAACTGTCCCGGTTTGTAACCCCGCGCTTTGGCTTCGATGGTTTCCGAAAATACCGTGCGAATCGCATCGAATACACCAGTATAAGTTGCTGGATTGGAACGAGGAGTTCTACCGATGGGCGACTGGTCAATTACAATTGCTTTATCAACTGCTTTGAGTCCCTTCATTTCGTCCATTTCTTTCGGCATCGGTACTTTTTTACTCAGGTAGTGTTGCAGTCCGGGATAAAGTAATTCATTAACCAAAGTTGATTTCCCAGAACCCGAAACCCCCGTTACCGTCACCAGTCTACCCAAAGGAATTTCTACATTTATATTACGCAAGTTATTCAAACGAGCGTTTTGTATGACTAAATTTATGCCATTTCCTTCTCTTCTTTGTGCGGGAGTCTCAATTACTCTTCTTCCCGATAGGTAAGCACCAGTCAAGGAATTCTCAGCATCTAACAATGCCTGTAAATCACCTTGGGCTACAATATGCCCTCCGTGAATACCCGCACCCGGACCGATATCAACAACGTGGTCAGCAGCACGAATTGTTTCTTCATCGTGTTCTACCACAATCAAAGTGTTTCCCAAATCCCGCAGTCTAAATAAAGTTTGCAGCAATCTGCCGTTGTCGCGCTGGTGCAAACCGATACTCGGCTCATCTAGTACATATAAAACCCCCGTTAACCCCGAACCGATTTGCGTTGCTAACCGAATTCGCTGGGCTTCTCCCCCCGAAAGCGTCATCGCAGTCCGATTTAAGGTTAAGTAATTTAAACCAACATCCAAAAGAAACTGCAACCGCGCTTTAATTTCCCGTAATACCAAGTCTGCAATCTGAAATTGACGCTTACTTAACTGCAAATTATTAATTCTTTCTTGAGCTTCACTAATTGAAACTCCCGTTAAGTCTAAAATTCCGTACTGTCCCAATTTCACGGCTAAAGCTTCCGGTTTCAACTTTTTGCCATCGCACACCGGACAAGGTTGATCGATGATATATTGCTCTAACTTATGTTTAATTAACTCCGAACCACCCTCAAACTGCCGCTGTAAAATCGGTAACACGCCTTTAAATCTCTTAGTTCGTTCCGATTCCGGCGTTTTTGTCTCTCCATGTAAAACTATTTCCTGCTGTTCCGGAGTCAAATTTTGCCACTGCGTCTGTAGCTCGAAGCCGTAATCCTGTCCCAGAGAGTAAAGTAGCTCCAAATAATAGGAATTATCTTTGTCAGACCAAGGCGCGATCGCAGCATAAATTGGTACTTGGGGATCGGGTACAACTAAGTCCGCAGAAAATCTTTTTAATGTGCCAATTCCATGACAATTGGGACAAGCACCATAAGGTGAATTAAAGGAAAATAAGCGCGGTGATAATTCTTCCATTACCGCACCATGTTCGGGACAAGCAAAGTTTTCTGAAAATACTAATTCTTGGTCAATATTTTCTTCTGAATCAGTAGAAGATTCTGTTTCTGCATTGATTGGAGTGTATATAATTACTGCAATACCGTTAGATTGCTTTAAACACGTAGACAGAGAATCAACCAAACGCTCTTCTATACCGGCTTTTTTAATTAAGCGATCAATAACGACTTCTATCGTATGAGTATATTTTTTATCTAATTCTATGGAATCCGAAAGTTCTCGCACCTCACCATCAATGCGAACTCGGACAAATCCTTGAGAAGCAAGACTAGATAATAATTTAACGTGGGTACCTTTTTTACCGCGAACCACAGGAGCGAGGATTTGGAACTTGGTGCGTTCCGGTAACTCCATGATTTTATCAACCATTTCATCTATGGTTTGGGGAGCAATAGAGCGATCGCAAACCGGACAATGGGGTTCACCAGCCCGACCAAACAGTAGACGCAGATAATCGTAAATTTCCGTTACCGTTCCCACAGTGGAACGCGGGTTATGAGAAGTTGACTTTTGATCGATAGAAATCGCCGGACTCAAACCTTCAATCGTTTCCACATCCGGCTTATCCATTTGTCCCAAAAATTGCCGCGCATAGGAACTTAAGGACTCAACATAACGGCGTTGTCCTTCAGCAAAAATGGTATCAAAAGCCAAAGAAGACTTACCAGAACCAGAAACCCCCGTAAAAACAATCAATTTGCGCGAAGGTATTTCTAGATCAACATTTTTTAAATTATGCTGCCTAGCACCGCGAATGCGGATTGTATTTTGATTCGAGTTAGGAAGTTGTCCGTTTAAGGATGCAGCTAACTTATTTTCTGGCATATCAGCAATGTGGAATGGCGGCAAGGGACAATCATTAATAATACTATCCTTACTGTTGTTATGGTAGAACAATCGTACTTAAATTATGGGGATTGGGAATTGGTAATTGGGAATTGGGCATGGGGGATTGGTAAACAATAAGGGAGCAAGATGCAAGCACTACACAAATTTTCCCCTTGTCTCCCCATGCCCCATGCCCCATGCCCCATGCCCCATGCCCCAAAGATATACTTCATAATGAGTAAAGGCTCACTCACACAAAAGCGATGTACTTAACTTATTTAGATAGCAATAGTTGGCTGGTGGAAATTGGCGATCGCAACATACTAATCGACCCCTGGCTGGTTGGTTCGTTGACTTTCGCTAATTTAGATTGGCTGTTCAAAGGTTCTCGTCCTCAAGAACGTCCTATACCGGAAAAAATTGACCTGATTTTGCTATCTCAAGGCTTGGAAGACCACGCTCATCCACCAACTTTAAAGCAACTCGATCGCAATATTCCGGTTGTCGCTTCAGCAAATGCTGCGAAAGTCGTAAATCAATTAAACTACCAGCAGGTAAATTCCCTAGCTCATGGTGAAAAATTTACTCTTAATGGTAGCGTGGAAATTACAGCTACTCCTGGTTCTCCTATCGGTCCGAATTCGGTAGAAAACGGATATCTTCTTAAAGAACTGGAAAGCGGCTTTACTCTGTACTACGAACCCCACGGTTATCATTCTGAGTCATTAAAAAAAATCGCTCCCGTAGATGTTGTCATCACCCCATTGATAGATTTAGGTTTACCTTTGATCAGACCAATTATTAAAGGTAAAGAAAAAGCCTTGGAAGTTGCTAAATGGTTGCAACCTCAGATAATGTTACCAACAGCCGCAGGTGGTGATGTCACGTTTGAAGGGTTGTTGATGAATTTGATTAAGCCAGAGGGAACCGTTGAAGATTTTCGTTCCCTGTTACAGCAACATAATATTGCGGCTCAAGTACTCGAACCAAAAAGTGGCGATCGCACTCAATTAAATTTGCAAAAACGAGCAGTTTCGGTTTCTCATTAAAAGTTAGAATTCCGATATAACGGTATGTCAGTACTAATATTTTCTTCAATTAGCGACCAAATAGTTAATTTGGTCTATTTTTATGTTGTTATAACAGTAGCTCTAGTTGTATTCTTAGAACATTTCCCCGTTTTTCATTTCCAATTATCATTTATACAAACATATCTATTTATTGTCATATGAAGTTAAATTTAATACGTCCCATCGCATTTATTGATTTAGAAACAACAGGAATAGATATTGTTAGAGATCGGATTATCCAAATTGCCGTATTAAAAGTATTTCCTGATGGTAATGAAGAAATGAAAACCTGGATAATTAATCCGACTATTCCCATTCCGGCTGTAACATCGGAAATACACGGTATGTATGACGAAGATGTAAAAGATAAACCTACTTTTGCAGATATTTCCAATAGTTTAGCAAACTATATTAACGATAGTGACCTTGCAGGATATAACTCAAATAGATTTGATATTCCGTTATTGATAGCAGAATTTTTACGTGTTGATATCGATTTTAAACTTGAAGGTAGAAATATAATTGATGTCCAAACCATTTTTCACAAAATGGAACCTCGCAGTTTAAGAGCGGCTTATAAATACTATTGTGGAGAAGAATTAATCGGCGCTCACGATGCCGAAAACGATATACGCGCTACATACGAAGTCCTGAAATCGCAACTAGAACGCTACGAAAACGCAGAATATGAGGATAAAGACGGCAATAAATCTTATCCGATAAAAAATGATATTGATGAATTGCAGAAATTCACGCCATTTGATTTCCTTGACCCAACCAAAAAACTTATTTACGACGACCAAAATCAAGTAATATTCAACTTTGGTAAATATAAAGGTGAACTCGTAGCGGAAGCATTTAAGAAAGAACCGAATTATTATAAATGGATGATGGAAAAAGAATTTTCTAGTTTTACTAAAATAGCAGTGACGAAAATTTGGCGATCAATTCATCAAACAGATAAGTAAGCTTCTCGCGCAACTAAGTAGGGTGTGTTAGACGAAAGTCGTAACGCACTATCCTAAATTGTTTTAATACTAATACAACCGAGCCAGATTATTGTACAGAACTATCAATTAAAGTAGATAAAACCTTCTGAGCATGATTCGCACCTCCAGGAACTCCTTCAATTGTAGCCATTAAACTAGCCCCTCCAATTAAAAGTAAATATTGTTGGGAAAATGATTCTGAATCCTTTACTCCAGCTTGCTCGGCTAGCTGCTTAACGTAGGTGCGAATTGACTCTCTGACTCCTACCGAAACCGCATGAGCCGGATGAGAAGCATCAGCTATTTCTAATACAGCATTAATAAAAGGACAACCCCGAAAATTAGGACTAGCATACCAATCCCGCATCACATCAAAGGTTGCAAGTAATCTTTCTTTAGGTGTATTTCCACTATCTCTTACCGCCAATTCAAACCATCGCAACCATTCTGTAGCTCGATGTTTCATTACTTCTTCAATGAGTTTTTCTTTAGAAGTAAAATACCGATACAGAGTCTTTTTTGCTACGCCACTAGTAGTAATAATTTCGTTAATACCTACGTTTTGAATGCCCTTTTGATAAAAGAGTTCGGAGGCTGTTTCTATAATTTTTTGACGAGGATTACTATTTAAATTCATTCCAAAACTAAGTAGACAAACTTGTCTCCATTGGAATATACTACCATTAAAACTGGTAGACAAGGTTGTCTCCTAACTCGTCACTAAAGGAATTCAAGTAATGGAATTTACAATTCATACATTAGATACAGCACCAAGCGAATCCAAAGAAGCATTAGCTCATGCAAAAGATACTTTTAGCTTTATTCCCAATTTAGAAGGTATTTTTGCTGAAGCTCCAGCATTGTTAAAAGGCTCGATGACATTGTGGGATTTATTTGAAACAACAAGCTTTACTCCTGTGGAACAGCAGGTTATCTATTTAACCGCAAATTATGAAAATTCGTGTAATTACTGCATGGCGGCTCATTCGGGATTAGCCAAAATGATTGGAATGTCTTCAGAAAATATTGAAGCGCTTAGAAATGGAACACCAATGTCAGATGAAAAATTACAAGCGCTACGTCAGTTTACCCAGAAAATGGTAAGGGGTCGTGGCTGGGTTGAAGATAGTGAAATTGAAGAATTTATGTCTGCTGGATACAGTAAACAACAGGTATTAGAAGTGATTTTAGGCATCGCTATCAAGGTCATGCACAATTATACCAATCATATTGCCAAAACTCCTATAGACAAGCAATTTAGACCTAATGTTTGGTTAAAACCCAATGAAAATTAATGCTTTCTAATTTAGATGAGCATTATCATACTAGAAAAAGTTAGTTGTGGAGCTATATCAAATGTCAGATTTGCTTAAAAGAATCACTATCAATCCGAAACAATGTGGAGGTCGTCCTTGTATTCGAGGTATGAGAATTCGGGTGTCAGATGTTTTAGATTTATTTGCCGCTGGATTAGATGCTAGCGATATTTTAGAAGAAATGCCCGATTTAGAATCAGAAGATATAAAAGCTGCACTTTTATATGCATCTCGTAAACTCAATCATCCAATATTAGTAGCATGACGATTTGGGTAGACGCTCAACTTTCACCTGCGATTGCTACTTGGATTACTGGTACTTTTGGAATAACAGCCGCTTCGTTACGCGATGTCGGTTTAAGAGACGCAGAAGATACTGAGATTTTTGAAGCAGCAAAGGCTCAAGAAGTTATCTTCATGACTAAAGATAGTGATTTTGTTGAACTGGTTAATCGCTTTGGTTCACCGCCGCAAATTATCTGGTTAACTTGCGGTAATACTTCAAATGCTCGGTTACGAGAAATTTTAGACGCTACTTTTCTTCAAGCATTAGAACTTTTACGAACAGGTGAAATGTTAGTCGAAATTAGCGGAAATTAAACTCACCTCGAACCTGTTGGTGGAATTTTATCAATACTAATCAGCGATTCCATCACCTCTTTGGCAATAGGTGCAGCTACAGTACTACCGTAGGTATTTTCTCCTTTCGGTTCGTCTACTAAAGTTAAAACTACATAACGCGGCGATTCTACCGGCAAAATACTGACAAAGCTAGTAATTTTTGAACCACTAATATAACCCCCAGTTGCACCAGCTTTTTCTGCTGTACCAGTTTTACCTGCGATGCGATATCCAGGAATTTGAGCGGCTGTCCCAGAACCTTTCTCAACAACACTTTCCATCATTTCCAATACTGTTTTAGTTATTTGAGGAGAGAAAATTTGCCGGGGTGCTGGAAGATTTTTTTGCTCGTGTATTTGTCCTTTATCATCTACTAATCCTTTCACCACATGGGGAGTAACCAATTTTCCACCGTTAGCTAATGCTCCATGCATTTGGACTAATTGTAATGCCGTTAGGGAAAAACCTTGACCAAAAGCAGCTGTTGCTGGTTCAATAGGCGAATTTGTAAATTCTTCCTGCGGTTTTAAACGACTGCTAGTTTCAGATGGTAAATCTGTATCAGATTTTTGTCCCAATCCGATTCTTTCCAACCAGCCGTAATAAATACTTGGCTGCATTCGCTGGATGATTTTTACCATCCCAATATTGCTGGAAGTTTGCAGAATTTGAGCAACAGTGATACTGCCGTTGGCATTTTTCTCGGCATTTTTAATCACCCGATCCGCAACGTTAATTGAACCCGTATCGCGGAACACATCACCCGGTTGGATGCTACTAGTTTCCAGAGCGATCGCCACATTTAATGGTTTGAAAGTAGAACCGGGTTCGTATAGATCGGCTACTGCCCAATTTTTAAATAAAGAAATATCATCTTGAGTAAATTTATCATTAGGGTTGTAACTCGGCTGACTTGTCAAGGCTAGGATCGAACCATCCCATGAATCCATGACAATTACCGCCCCGCGTTTGGCTTTATATTTTTCTATTTGCTGCTTGAGAGCCGCTTTAGCAGAGCGTTGCAAGCGAATATCAATGGTTAATTGCATCTGCAATTTATCAAAATTCAGAAATCCATTTGGTGCGCGGTCTGGCATTAATGCACCATTTCCATCTTTTGACAGACGCACCGTTTTCATGGAGCGTTCGAGAAATTTTTCTTGAGAATATTCTATACCCGCTTTCCCGCGACGGTCTGAGTTTACATACCCTACTACATCAGATACTAAATCTTGATAGGGATAGTATCGAGAGAATTTTTTAGTTAAATCTATACCGTTTTGTTTCAATCCAGCAATTTGATCGGCAATTTCTTCTGCTAACTTGGACGAAATAAAAATACCAGTTTTTTGCTTCTCAAATTTTGCTTCTAGTTCTTTAGGGTCTTGATTTAAAATAGTGCCAAGCTCGCGAGCAATCTCTAATTTTGATTTCTTTTTACCAAACATTTCCGGATGTACGTACAAAGTATAAACCGGAAGGTCTATTGCTAAAACTCTATTGTTCCGGTCTACTATCTGACGACGAGGAACAAAAGGACGCATACTAAACATCTGCTGATTTCGCGCCTTTTTGGTCAGTTTGGCACCGTCAACAATTTGTAAACGGTATAAGTTGATTCCCAAACCCAAGCAAGCAGCAATTAGTACACCCCAAACCATAAATAATCGGATTTTCAGGTTTGGTGAAACCTGTGGAGATTCTACTGTAAATTTCTTCTCTTTATCTTTTAAAAGACTGCGATTAAAACGCGATGTATGTTCTTTCTTGACAGTTTTATTGGTTTTACCTGGATTCCGCATAAAGCTTTTTCTTCCTAATGTTTTGGGGAAAATTTGCCCTAACACTCCGTCAAAACAATTGCTCGGTTAAATTTACCGTACTGTGTTCTACGGTGTATGACTTCGTTTAGCTCACTATATGTCTCAAGGGAGCTAGAAGCTCGCACTATCTAATACTTAGAGAAGATCGAATATTTTTTTAACTTAGAAGTCCTAAGATTGTCGATGCGCTTTTTTTTTCCCTCTGTTCCTACTCCCTACTCCCTACTCCCTACTTCCTACTTCCGTAAAAAGATAATGTAACTAAATGTAGAAAACGGACTTCTTTAATATCCGACTGCATTTGAAGGCTGTGGTTCTGTTTCTTCTGAATCTTTATCAACTGACTGAGACCTTGCAGGTGCAGTTTCTTCTAAGAAAATAGTATTTGCTGGAGTTGGTGAACTCAGTCCAGAATGGGGTTTTTCACCTTCTTGTGCCATTTGATTTTTCAGCGTCTCGTCATGCTTGGTTAACTGACGTTCATCCCGCTGTAAATCTTGCAGTTTTTCATACGATCGCCCCCAAAGATGTTGAGAATATACCGTCCAACCGTAAACTATTAATGTCGCGCTTACTAATAGAAAACTGGCAACCGAAGTATGACGATGAAAAGAATTCCAGCGCATTAACCACACGGGTACTTTACTACCATCTGGCATCAAAGGTATCGCTTTACGATTACTGATGCGGTTTTTGCGTTCTACACTTTTGACATCCAGTGGGGGATGAGAATCTATCCGTTGAGGTCTAATTGGGGATGTATTTGAAACCATACTCGAACGTCTTGGTCTATCTAAAAATCCAGGTGTGGGTTTTGATAGTGGACTGGTATGCTCGTTTGTCTTGTAACCCCTGAAATTATCTTGAGCATTAGAACTCCGCCCCAACCAGCGTTTTTCCCCTCTTAAATTTGATTTACGAGTAACAGCCATAAACTTTTAGATTAAGAAAATTGTGCTTTAACTAAATTTGAATCCGATTGATGTTTTTTACAATACATAGATGATAGATTTAATATCCAAACCCCTTTTTAATTATTTTTAGAAATGGGAGCATCTCAAATACTTAAATTTGTAGTGCGGTCTTCGCACCTCCGATAAACACGTTCACAAAGTATTTCCGTTACCCAAGCGTGTCCGTTCACCCCAGGGAGGGACAAAACATTTTGCTTTATCCTTGCGCCGCATCATAGCATCTTTACTTCAGATACAGACATTGTACTTTCACAATTTGGGGATTTTTGGTATATTAACGTGCTTTGTAGTTAACATAACAAGCTAACTTACTGCAAAAGACTAATTTATTGACAACGATTATCTCACCTTCGTCTTACTTGTCTTAGCTATAGAAACACCCTATACAAGGTTTGACTAGTATAAAAATGAACTATTTATTTATTTGATCTAATTAAACCTACAATATTTAAAAAAATCAGCAAATGAGGTATCGTATTCAACAGGCTATAAATAGTTCTTGAATTAATTGGTGAAAGAGGAGTTATGAAAACAAAAGTCTTTGGTTTTGCTTTATTGTTAGGTTTGGCTACAATTCTTGGAGCTTGCGAAGGCGCACAAGATACGCCTTCAACGACTGAGACTGCACCCGCAGTTGGAGAACCAACTGATGCTCCAGCAACAATACCTGAAGCCACCCCCACTGCCACTCCATAGTTGATAGTTAGTATTTATACTACTCTCACTATATTTTAGAGGTCGCTCCTCGCTTTCTTTTTGTTCATTGCACCATACAGGTTTACCTGTTAATTTTGACAATTTGAGAATAGAGTATCGTGCTTTAGGGCTAGCATTTTTTAGCGTCCCCTATGTAGCTTCGGTAAAAAAAAGGTAAACCTGGTAATGATTATCGAGATTGCCAGGTTTTTATGTATGTAAAGGTTTCATAAAGATTTGATAATTCCTTTTGCCTAAAATTGAGTATAAAGAAAAGGTTAAGGTTTATATGATTGGGGGTAAAAAGCCATACTCAAACTTCTACAGCCGATTTCATCTGAGTTAGGTACAGGACATATCGTTATAAGGCAAGGGAGTAGAAAGTAAGAGGAATGTACCTCATTTACGCGGCATTCTGCTGTAAGTCCTAAAATCAACATTAAAATTGATAATTAAAAAAACAATTTTTTTAGTATATTTGAACTAAATATGTTTAAAAGTAAAAATAATCAAAAATGAGGAGACAGAAAACTCACAAAGCAGTTTTGCTGATACTTTTAACTACCCTAAGTAGCATTTTGGTGCAATTATTTGCCTACCATAAAACATCTGTAATTGCATTACCCCCAAATATAGATATTCCAGAAGAAATCTTGCGAACAGAAGTAATTATAGAAGCGCGATCGCCAATCGATGGCAAATCTCTAACTCCTGCCGAATATGCTCAATTACAAGACCAGTTAAAAACACGCCCCTACCCCCCAAAACTCAGCCCTAAAGTTCGAGAAACGGTCTTTTTGCTTCGTTTACGTAAAATACTGAAAACGTTTTTCCCTTTCGTAAATTTTTGATTAAATATTTGGTATAGGGCATTGGGGATTATGAATTAGGAATTACGTTCACTATGTGTTCTCGAAAGGTAAGTAAGTCGGCAGGAATAAACATAACTATGTAACAGAATGTAAATTAGCTTTAAACCCTTACACCTACAGCAAAGCTGCCCACTGCCTTGTCTTAATTACAATTTTCAACGCCGACCTACTTATTACAAATTACGAATTTTCCCGCCATCTTCCCATTTCCGGATATTTATTTCTCAAGAAACGTACAAAATTACAAATAAATGTAAAGAATATATATAGATATACAAAAAGTAGATTCACTTATCCATAATATTCAGCGTAATTAACTCTATGTCTATGACCACTATTGCTCCAGAACAGGTTAACAGCATTATTCGGAACCAGCATCAAGACCCTTTTGAGATACTTGGTTGTCATAAAATAGAAAAAGACGGTAAAAAAGTTTGGGTTGTACGAGCTTACCTTCCTAATGCGAGTGCTGCATGGGTAGTTTTTCCGGAGGAACGGAAGGAACAGGAAATGCACAGCGTACATGACCCCCATTTTTTTGAATGTATTGTAGATGCTGAAGAATTAGCCAACTATCAACTCAAAGTTAAAGAAGGAGACAACGAACGGGTATTCTATGACGCTTATGCCTTTCATTCTCCCAAGCTCACGGAATTTGATTTACACCTGTTTAATGAAGGGAACCATCACCGAATTTACGAGAAACTAGGAGCGCATCTCGCTGAAGTTGACGGTGTTAAAGGTGTTTACTTTGCTGTTTGGGCCCCGAATGCACGCAATGTCTCGGTGCTGGGCGATTTCAACAGTTGGGATGGACGCAAGTATCAAATGCGTAAAAGTTCTGATGTTGGAGTTTGGGAATTATTCATTCCTGAATTGCAGGTAGGGGAACACTACAAATACGAAATCAAAAACGCTGCGGGACATATTTACGAAAAATCCGATCCCTACGGTTTTGCTCAAGAAGTCCGCCCCAAAACCGCGTCTATTGTCACTAACTTAGATACTTATCAATGGCGCGATCGCGATTGGATGGAAAAACGCCGTCATACCGATCAGTTGAGTACACCCATTTCAGTTTATGAAGTGCATTTGGGTTCTTGGCTGCACGCTAGCACAGACGAACCTCATAAGTTGCCAAATGGTGAAGTTGAACCTGTGGTGCCAGTTTCTGACCTTAAAGGTGGCGCACGCTTTTTAACTTATCGGGAATTAGCAGAAAAACTGATTCCTTATGTTAAAGAATTAGGATACACCCATATTGAAATACTCCCGATCGCGGAACATCCTTTTGATGGTTCTTGGGGATATCAGGTAACTGGTTATTACGCTCCTACCTCCCGTTTTGGTAGTCCTGAAGACTTCATGTACTTTGTTGATGAGTGTCACAAAAACGAAATTGGTATAATTGTAGATTGGGTTCCCGGTCACTTCCCTAAAGACGGTCACGGTTTAGCTTTCTTCGACGGTACTCATTTATACGAACACGCCGACCCCCGTATCGGCGAGCATAAAGGCTGGGGAACGCTGGTATTTAACTATGCGCGTCATGAAGTACGGAATTTCTTGACAGCAAACGCTTTATTTTGGTTTGATAAATACCATATTGACGGTATTCGCGTTGATGCAGTAGCTTCAATGCTTTATCTCGATTACTGTCGCGAACCGGGAGAATGGGTTGTAAATGAATATGGTGGTAGAGAAAACTTAGCAGCGGTAGAATTTATCCGCAGTGTAAATCACCTGATATTCAGTTATTTCCCCGGTTCGCTTTCGATTGCGGAAGAATCGACTTCATGGCCTATGGTATCGTGGCCTACCTATACTGGCGGATTGGGCTTTAATTTGAAGTGGAACATGGGCTGGATGCACGATATGCTCGATTATTTCAGCATGGACCCTTGGTTCCGCCAGTTTCATCAAAACAATCTGACCTTTAGTATGTGGTATCACCACAGCGAAAACTTCATGTTAGCGTTGTCCCATGAT
The DNA here is from genome assembly GCF_034931125.1 of Rivularia sp. UHCC 0363. Classification (NCBI taxonomy): domain Bacteria; kingdom Bacillati; phylum Cyanobacteriota; class Cyanophyceae; order Nostocales; family Rivulariaceae; genus Rivularia; species Rivularia sp. UHCC 0363. The sequence goes on from NZ_JAYGHM010000047.1 coordinate 18,105, forward strand.
GAAGTAGTGCATGGTAAAAGTAATATTATCGGTAAAATGCCCGGAGATAACTGGCAAAAACTAGCCAACGTGCGCTGTTTATTTGCCTTTATGTTTGCTCATCCCGGCAAGAAAACCATGTTTATGAGCATGGAATTTGGGCAGTGGACTGAATGGAATGATTGGGCAGATTTACAATGGAGTTTGTTGCAATTTGAGCCACACCAGCAGTTAAAAACATTCTTCAAAAATTTAAATCATCTTTACCGTAGCGAACCCGCTTTGTACACTCAAGACTTTGAAGAACCTGGGTTCGAGTGGATTGACTGTAGCGATAATCGTCACAGCGTAGTTTCATTTATCCGTCGCGATAAAGATTCAGAAGATTTTGTCGTTGCTGTTTGTAATTTTACTCCACAACCCCATTCTCACTATCGTATCGGCGTACCCACACCTGGATTTTATACCGAATTATTTAACAGCGATGCGCGAGAGTACGGCGGTAGCAACATGGGTAATTTAGGCGGTAAATGGACGAATAATTGGTCAATGCACAATCAAGAGCATTCTTTAGATTTATGTCTACCACCATTAGGAGTATTAATTTTGAAATTGGATCGGAATAAAACTGCTCAGATGATGAAAGAACAACATTGACACTCCTCGACTATCCAGTTACGAGGATTCTTTAATCTAAGACATGACTTGCTCAATCAGGTTTTCACGCCTCTTGAGTAGGGGTCTCATCTCCTAAAGCGTTGCTTGCGCTTGCACTGAGCCTAGCCGAAGTGTCAAGCGCAAAAGTTCCGGTATGCCCTACCGTACTCAATCCTCGACTAAGGATGATTCTAGCTGCGTTTTCGTCTCTATCCATCACACAACCACATTTGCAAACGTGAGTGCGTGTTGATAGCGTTTTTTTAACATTTTCACCACAGCTAGAGCATTCTTGGCTACTATATTGCGGATTTACGGCTACCGTGACTCTCTTGAACACTTTTCCAAAGTATTCAAGAGAGTCACGGAACTGGTACCAAGATGCGTCATTAATAGACTTAGCTAAACAATGATTTTTCGCCATATTTTTAACCCTCAAGTCTTCATAAGCTATCAAGTCGCCTTTTTTACAGTAGCCAGATGTTCACTGCTCACTGCAAAAAATTCACCACTGTTTGAGCAATCACTTCATTTCCATCAGTTGCGATGGGTTCCTGACAGCGCGGTGGCTGTAACGGTTGTTTGAGAAATTCCCAGGAACTTTCAAATAATTCCGCAGGAGTCAGAATTTGATGATAATTGTAATTTGATATGCCTTCTATCAGAAAAGCTGCCTCGGCGAAGTTATCTCTAGTTACTGAAATAATCGGCACTCCTAATTTAGTCGCTTCCGAGAAAGTACCGTATCCAGGTTTAGAAACTACTCGCCCGCAAATTGGCATAAAATCAACAGGACGAGTTTTTACATCCTGGACTTTGATTAAGTTGGGTAAATCTGGTGCCGATTTGTCAAAGGTAATAAATTGCCAATCTGGAAAATAAGCCAGGTTTTCGTAAGGTATTTGCTGTATACCCAAACCGCCAAAGGTAAGCAGTACTGTCTTTTCGCGAGGTGTGGTTATTTTCCACCGGGATTTTATTTCCGAAGCATCAAAAAAAGGAGAACCACCAGTTAAACCGACATCAGTTATATTTTGAAACGTTTGCATCGGTTCGTGGAAAGGAAGACGAAAAAGGCGATCGCATTTTCCATAGCATTCCCCAATCCAGTCAGCAATGTTAATAAAATCACCGTTCCAATCTCGGTAAATAAAATCCCAGCCAAAATTACTCATCATCCAGCAAGGAACATTCGCCGCTTGACCAATTTCAGCAGCTAAAAAGGGAATGTCTGCCAAAATTAAATTCACACGATTTTGATGAATAAAATCAACTTCGGAAGCAATAATAGAACGATGATTTTTCTTGATTTCTAAGAGTTTTTCTAAAGTAGCCTGCTTATCCATTTTCAAGCTGTCGGCTTGGATCGCCCCCAAATCGTAAGCACGGGGACGATGAATAAAATCACCTTTGATATAGCATTCCAACAACCAACGCGGTGCGGTTGTCACCATAATTAATAATACTTCTGGACACAATTGTTGAATAGTCGCTGCAACAGCAGCAGTACGAGTCGCGTGTCCAAAACCGTGATTGGTAATTGCAATATATATAATGGGACGTTGCATATTTGGGAATAGGGGATGGGGTATGGATAGGAAGTTGTTATACCATTTTTGTATAAAGATGCGCTTAATTTAGCCTACGTAAGTAGGCTTTGTAATATTAGCCCCAGCCTTCTAACGGGTGTCTTTTTATATCTAAGCAAAAGAACCGTAAAAAACTACGTTACCCAAATTTTAGGGCGACTTGGATTAAGAGATACCCAAGCCGCCCTATGGGCTAAAGAGAATTTGGTGATTTAGTTAGTTATTAGTTACTAGTTGGTTGATAATCGTCAAAATTATTAACTCTTAACTCCTAACTCCTAACTCCTAACTTACCTACATCATCCCCATTCCACCCATGCCGCCCATACCGCCCATGCCGCCCATGCCGCCCATGCCACCCATGCCGCCCATGCCGCCCATGTCGGGCGCACCGCCACCTCTGGGGTCTGGTTTTTCTACTACCAAAGCTTCGGTAGTTAGTACCATTGCAGCAATGGAACCAGCGTTTTGCAAAGCGGAACGTACAACTTTGGCAGGGTCAATAATTCCGGCAGCAATTAAGTCTTCAAACTCGCCAGTTGCTGCGTTGTAACCAATGTTAAGTTCGCTCTCTTTAACTTTGGAGACAATAACTGAACCTTCTACACCAGCATTCTCTGCAATTTGACGTAATGGTGCTTCTAGGGCTATCGCTACTATGTCGGCACCAATTCTTTCTTCTTCGTTGAGACTCTGTTTGATTTCCGCGATTTTCTTGATTAAGTGAATCAAGGTAGTGCCACCGCCGGGAACGATACCTTCTTCTACGGCTGCTTTAGTTGCATTTAATGCATCTTCAATCCGTAATTTACGGTCTTTCAACTCAGTTTCGGTTGCCGCACCAACTTTAATTACAGCAACACCACCCGCAAGTTTGGCAATACGCTCTTGTAACTTTTCTTTATCGTATTCGGAGTCGGTTTCTGCTAACTGTTTACGAATTTGACCAATCCGCTTTTCTACATCAGCTTTTAAATCCCCACCAGCAACGATAATGGTGTTTTCTTTGTCAATCTCGATTTTACGAGCGGTTCCCAACATTTCCAAAGTTGCGGTATCTAAATTTAGACCGATTTCTTCGGAAATCATTTGTCCGCCGGTAAGAATAGCAATGTCTTGTAACATCGCTTTACGACGTTCGCCAAAACCGGGGGCTTTGATCGCGCAAACTGTCAACACACCTCTAGCTTTATTGACCACTAAAGTTGCTAAAGCTTCACCTTCAACATCTTCAGCGATAATGAGCAAAGGTTGACCGCTACGAGCAACTTTTTCCAACACCGGCACTAAATCTTGAATATTGCTGATTTTTTTATCAGTAATCAAGATGCGGGCATTTTCAAACTCTACAGTCATGCGATCGTTGTTGGTGATGAAGTAGGGAGAAGTGTATCCCCTGTCAATTTGCATCCCTTCCACAACTTCCAATTCGGTAGATAGAGATTTAGATTCCTCAACGGTAATTACACCGTCTTTGGTTACTTTCTCCATCGCTTCGGAAATCATGCTACCGACTTCTTCATCGTTACCAGCAGATACGGTCGCAACTTGCGCGATCGCACTACCTTCGACTGGTTTAGCAATCTTGGTAATTTCCTGTACCAACGCTTCGATGGTTTTGTCGATACCGCGCTTCAAACTCATAGGATTAGAGCCAGCAGCAACGTTTTTTAAACCACCCCGGATTATAGCCTGGGCCAAAACGGTAGCGGTAGTAGTACCGTCTCCCGCAATTTCTTTGGTTTTTTCAGCTACTTCCTGGATTAATTTTGCGCCAGCGTTCTCCAAAGGATCGGAAAGTTCAATTTCCTTGGCAACGGTGATACCATCATTTACAATTTGAGGCGCACCAAATTTCTTTTCTAAAAGAACGTTACGACCTTTTGGTCCTAGGGTAATCTTAACGGCATCAGCAAGGGCGTTAATTCCCCTTTCCAATGACCGACGTGACTCTTCATTAAAGGAAATAATTTTCGGCATTTTTTCACTCACAAGCAATCTTATTTTACAATTTAGCACTCAAGAAGGCAGAGTGCTAACTAAGCTAGCAATTCAGATTACAGATCTTCGGAACAAAAATGATTAATATACAGTTGATAGTCATGATAGATACTGACATTCATATAGGAATCGGGAGATGAATATATACAGTTCCCTTAAGTCTCTCGGTATTGCTGAACCAAGCGGTTCCGGCTGGTTAGCAGTTGTGTTTACGTTTTTATTAGCTCTAGTTGTAAGCTGGAGTTTAATTCCGAAAATTCGTACATTTGCTTTGCGAGTAGGTTGGGCAGACCAACCAAATGCAAGGCGTTTGAACCGAGAACCTCTACCCAATGCGGGAGGATTAGCTATTTATGCAGGAGTAATTGCCGCTGTTACCCTTGCTAGTTTATTAAGACCAATTGAATTAGAAAATGTATTAGCACAAGTTTTAACCGTATTACTGGGCGGCTCAATATTAGTTTTGGTAGGTTTTATAGATGACCAATTTGGCTTACCCGCTTCTTTCCGATTATTGGTACAAATTTTAACCGCGCTCTTACTAGTTGCTAACCATATTGGTTTTGAAGTAACTTTCAACACTCCTATAGATTCTACGCTGTCAACCTTACTGACGGTGTTGTGGGTGGTAGGAATTACAAATGCGATTAATTTAATGGATGGTATGGATGGTTTAGCGGGAGGAGTTAGCTTTATCACCGCCATGAGCTTATTAGCAGTTTCCGCTCAGTTTCCTAACCGTGCGGCAGCGACTTTAGTTTTAGCAGCTTTGGGTGGTTCAGCACTAGGCTTTTTACGCCATAACTTCCATCCCTCAAAAATTATTATGGGTGATGCCGGAGCTTATTTCTTCGGTTATGTATTAGCCGCAACCAGTATTTTAGGTGAGTTACAAATAACGACGGTGTTATCAGTATTACCTCCAGTAGTGTTTCTTCTACTGCCAGTACTAGATACTACTCAAGTTTTTGTACGACGTATAGCAGCAGGTAAAAACCCTCTTAATACTCCAGGAAAAGACCATTTGCACCATCGTTTGTTAGCTTGGGGTTTATCTCAACGCCATGCAACGCTTATACTTTGGTCGATAACTTTAGTTTTTAACTGGTTTGGAATGTCTATACGAGGTATGACTCCCATAGTAATTTTTACTACTACTTTTTCAATTGTGATACTTTTAGCCTTTACTGTTTGGCGAAAAACGCAGAAAGCTTGAATTAAATTAGATAATGGGCATTGGGCATAGGGCATTTTTTGTCCCTCTGTTAGCTTTACTTTCTGTGCCTCCTCTGCCCAATCAGTTCCTTAATCTACCAAATTACATTCGGGTAAAAATTTCTTATTTGTTTATCTGCCGTGATAATTGAAGCTTGATTAATTCTGGCTAATGCTACAACAACTCTATCTACTGGATCTCGATGCTCCCATTCTAGTTTGACGCTTTCTAAGCACAAATCTTCATTAATGGGGACAATACTAACAACGCTAGATTTTTTCAAAGAGGCTACGTGTTCATTCAAATCGACTCCTAAATCTAGTTTTTTGTTTTTTATTTTGATGGCGATTTCCCAGATAGCAGTAGAAGGAACAATACCGTTTTTATCGGTTTCCATCTGTTTGCAAGCTTCTGTTGCAGCTTGAGAAAGTTTATCTGGATCTATACTCCACCAAATCAAAGCGCAAGTATCAAGGACAATCAAAACTCCCCCCATTCCTCAGTTGTTGGAGTAGTTAAATCTTCAAAATATTTTACTTTGCCGCGCATTTGTCCAAACAAGTCTTCTGTTGAAGGTGAATCGCTATATCTGGAGATTTTCACCACTGGTTTTCCTCTATCGGTTACTACAATTTCTTCCCCTGACTCTACAAGACGCAAAAACTCTAGCAGTTTACTTTTAAGTTTACTTTTAGAAATTGTTTTCATGATGCCCCTAGTCATGGCTATGGTCACATTTAGAATATATCATGATTGCTTCATACAAATCATGTGGACAAAGAGATGGGGATGAGGACAAGCAATTACCAACTTTCTTAAATTTGATTCCTTGCTTTCAACTGCAAATAGCGATCAACTAATTGATCTGTAATTTGATTTGCTGGTGCATCGAGTACCAATACACCTTTTTGTTTGAGTTGAGCGAATGCTACTTGACGTTGAGATAATAGATCTAAAGCTACTGCACGATTGTAAGCATCTGTAACCCCTGGTTCTGTTGCAGTATGCGCCAATTTGTCTACTTTTGGATCGCGTAAAGTTACGCAAAATGGTAAGTAACGAGGTGACAATTTAGTAAGTGCGGCTAAAAGTTCGGTGGAAGCGGTGACATCGATGATGTCTGTAATTAAAACTACTAAACAGCGTCTGGTTTGTTGCTGTACAACTTTTGTCACTGCACCCAAATAATCCGATTCCATTAAAACTGGTTGGATTGGGGTCAATTGATCGATTAAATTATTTAACTGATGTTGACCGCGTTGTGGGGGAATCCACGTATGTATTTGGCGGTCAAATACACCACAGCCTACTTTATCACCTCGATGCAATCCGGCTAAGGCTAAAGATAAAGCGGCATTCAAACCCCAGTCAAATCGCTGTAAATTCTGCACTCTCGCTGTCATTAAGCGTCCTCTATCGAGCAAAATCATCAAGGTCTGCTCTTGTTCGGGTTCCAACACCCTAACTAATGGTGAATTTCCATATGTAGCCCTACGTGCGGTAGCTTTCCAGTCAATAAACCGTAAATCGTCCCCGGTACGGTAATTTCGCAATTCTGCAAATTCGGTACCGATACCCATTTGACGAAGTTTACGCAGCGAACCAGATGATTTTAATGTCAAGCGAATAGATAGCGATCGCAATCCCATTAAATCTGGATAAACCTTGATTTTGAAGCTTTGAGGAGTTTTCCAATTGTGCCACGCTAACCCCCAAGCACCAAGTTGACGCACCTGGATATCTCCCCAAGCAAATTCTCCTCGTTGGGTGGGATGGACTGTATATTTTAATTCTTGAGTATTGTTAACTGGAATAGCAGCGCGGAGTTTAACCGCAGACGCTCCAAATCCGCTGGGGTAATAGTCGGAAATTTCCACAATAGCTTTGGATTTCTGGGATTTTACCGTTAAGTCAACGGGATTATCTCTGCCAATTGAAAGTCTTGGGGGTACTTCGCGAGTAATTTCAACGCGATTATTTCGTACTTGCCAACTATCTATAAATATTAATAATAATATCACTGCATCGAAGATTAAAATAGCAGCAATACTTCTAGGAATGCCGATAAAAATAGATAGAATCGGGGCAATAATAATCCCTGATATTAATAAAAAGTAACTACGTTTGGAAGGAATCATAATTAAATAATTACTTGAACATTTCTAACAAAAACTTTTGATCATTATTTGATGTTTTTATAACCGTTACAATCGTAACTCATGAAAAAGTTATTTAAAACATAAAGTAACGTTTTTGCTCCGTGCATTTTCATTTCCAACGAGAATTTAATCCATCAATTCCGGATGGTGCGTTACGGCATTACTTGAATAGTAATCTTAAATAATATTTACTCGTGCCGTAACAGACCCTACAAAATAATTTTTTCCTTTATCTCGGTACTGGAACTTTATTAAGTATGGACGAAATTACCGCATCCATTTCCAAACCATCTAACATTGCTTCGGGTTTCAAAATAAATCGATGTCGCAACAAAGGAAGCGCGATCGCTTTCACGTCATCGGGGGTAACAAAATCTCTTCCCGCTAAATATGCTGCTGCTTGAGATGTCACAAACCACGCATTTGCAGCACGAGGAGATGCACCCAAGGCTAAATCGGGATTTTGACGCGATGTCCTCACCAATGCTAAAAGATAGTCAATAATCGCTTCGGTGACTTTAACTTGTTTTACCGCTTCCCTCAACTCAATAATTTCTTCTACTCTAGCTACAGGTTTAATACTGGCAATATCCGTCCTTCTGGCTGAAAATCCCGCTTGACGGTTGAGCAACATTTGCTTTTCGGAAGCTTGATCGGGATAATCTACTACCAACTTGAATAAAAATCTATCTAACTGCGCTTCTGGTAAAGGATAAGTCCCTTCAAATTCTAAAGGGTTTTGTGTAGCGATCGCCCAAAATAATTCTGGCAGAGGTAAGCTTTCACCATCCAATGTTACCTGTAATTCTTCCATCCCTTCCAACAGCGCTGCTTGTGTTTTTGGAGGGGTACGGTTAATTTCGTCTGCTAACAATACTTGAGTGAATATCGGTCCTTTTTTTAAACTGAAACTGCGAGTATTCAAATCGAAAATATTCGTACCCGTAATATCTGAAGGTAATACATCTGGAGTTAATTGAATGCGGCGAAAATCTGCTTGAATTAACTGTGCCATTACTTTTACCAGGAGCGTTTTACCAGTTCCCGGTACTCCTTCCAAGATAATATGTCCACCTGCTAGCAGTGCAATTAGCAGTTGATTAATAAGGGTAGATTGTCCCACAACTACTTTATTTAGGGCTTGAGCAAGGTTATTAATTACGGGATTGATTTGATTCATATGACATTAAAAGTAATTTCAGCAGAATTAATTTAGCTAGACGCAGACACATGGATGCAGGTAGATATTTTATATTTAAATTGCAGATTTAATTTATTAATTTGAAGTTTTCTAAATATCGGGCGGTTTCAACCGCCATTTTTTTCATTTTCTCATGATCGCACCACACTACTGTTTTTTGATTTTTCCACTTCTCCCTGTACAGATTGCCATTTTTTCAACCAGTTTAACAGTTGTCGTTCGCCGATCCGGCGTTTTTCATTACTTATGCTTAACACTTCGTTAAGTTGCGCGGTAGGAGTTTTAATTTGTTCTGTCCAAGCGTTAATTATTGTTTGCTTATCAAGTAATTGTTGACCTAAAGATAAAGATTTTTGTAATTTTAGCTGTTCTTCTTTGCCGAGCATTTCTACCACAAAGTCGTTACAATCAGCTTTTTCTAAAACCTGCGCTAAAGCTTGAATATATTCTTCGCTATTATCTATAACTCGTGTGTTTAAATTAATGGGCTTACCAAAACGGCGATTCTGCGCCCAAATTACTACTAATATTAAAAATCCTAACTGTATCAATGCTGGAAATAAAGCAGTTTTACTAAGATAGCTAAATAAATTTCCTTCTGCTTCGCTTTCTTTAACTTTGGGATCTTTATAACCGTGAATATATTCATCTACATATATTTTATTTTTATCTTGTTTAACTAAATCAGCTAAATACTTAAAGTTACTTAAATTATCTTGATAAGCATTAGCAGCGATGAAAGGAGTTGTGGAATAAATTACCTTTCCTTTTCCTAATTGTTCTTGCCAAACAACAGCACCAAAACTATCTTTGAGAGAGGTTAACTCATTTTTATTTAATTCGTGTCGTCGTCGCGTTTCAACTTTCACATTTCCCGCATTTGATTCCAACATTGAAGTAAATTCGGCGTTTGTTACGGGTTGAACCACACCCAAAATTATCAGAGTATTACCAGCTTTTACCCATTCTGTTAGTGAATCATCAATAAATAAGCTTTGTAAGTTTCCGTTTATTTGCAACACAGTACCCGTAACTTTTTCCTCTTCTAAATATTTAAGAGGTTTTCGCCAACGTACAATATTACTATTCTGTTCCATGAAAGCATACCAAGCACCGTAGCCTGCGGGAGCGCGATTATAGGTAGAGCCAGCATATATTTTATTACTAGTAGGAGCGCCAATCAAAGTAATTAAAATTATTACTCCTAAGATTATTAATCCTATTAAAATAGGACGCTTTGGTTTTTTCATTGTTGGGGAATAGGGAATAATTACAAATTACGAATTATTTGTTGATATGCTTGTTGACATTGTTCGTAATTATCTGAAACAATTTCCGAATCGTCAAAACATAATTGTTCGTGAGTATCTATAAGAGTTTGGTAAGGTTGTATGGAATTTGTAGATAATTCGAGCAATTGCAGATATTCACCATCGGTACGGCTGCGTTTGTGGGGAAGAATTGATTTTTCATGTAAATACTGCAAAGTTGACAGGTAAATAAGACGACAGGCTTCACGGTAATTACCTTGACGGGCTAATTCTTGCGATCTCGTTAGCCAAGTGCTGCTTGATAACTGGGTTTCTGAAGTTTTCGCATCTGTTTCAAACCGATTAATTTTACCCCACCAGGTATAAAAATAAGGTCGAAATTCTCGCCATAATTGTGATGCTATCCAAGTTAAAAATAAACCCAAAGCCAACCAAAACAAGATTTTCAAGATATCTAATAGCCGCTCGTCAAGATTCCATTTGGGAGATATATCCGGCAAAATATCTTTAAAAGGAGAGAATAGAGATTCTAGCCAATTAAACAACCGTTTTTGCTGATATTCCAGCGATTCTCCTAGACTTTGGCGAGAGAGAGAAATCTGCCAGTCCCAACTCGTTTTTTGAAACTCACCTTTAGCCATAAACAGGGGAAAGGAAATGATGAAGGATAAATTATAAACATTTATACTCCACCTTTTTTCCTTGATACTCAATTCTTTATAGTTGATTTGCCTGTTTGTTGTAACATTAACCAGCCAACTATTGCAAGAAATGCACCTAGAGCTAAAAATCCCATGTCCCAAGCAAATTCATTTGCTCCGGGTTTGACGTGATGAACTCCAAGAATTTGATGGTCGATTATTCCTTCAATAAAATCAAACAAACCCACACCCATAACAACTGAACCAAAAAAAGTTTTGGATGACCAAGGAACGTCATTACGCTTTCCTGCTTGCCATAATAAAACAATTCCTACTAAGATCATCAAGTAATCAAAGACGTGAAAGAAACCATCGGCAAGTACATTTAAATCTATATTGGAGCGATTGATTAGCGGCTTGACATTGCTTAACATATGATGCCATTGCAAAATTTGATGTAGCACAATACCATCAAAAAATCCTCCTAATCCTATACCCAAACAAATTCCGGCTAAAATCAGCGGTTTACGTTGGTTACTAGCCGATTGTGACTCCATCATATATACCTTGTAGACGTTTAATCTTCACGGTAAAGCTTTAGTTAGAGAAAAAACTTCTGTCTAGAGGTTGTAGAAAAAGAATAAATTTTAATTCAACAACCAAGCTGCTAACATCTACAGGCATTATAGAAGTTGGTGTATAAAACAATTTCTTTCATATGACTATTTATTTTTACAAAGTTTCGCAGCCCTATGGTTGTTTTTCTAACTTTTCTCTCCACCCAATTGAAATGCATAATACTTATTGGTCTACGGTGGAGCATTATTACCAAGGGCAAAAATTTGCAGGAAGTCCAGACGAGAAAATTATACCTTTAATTCATGCGGCTTCCACTCCAGAAGAAGCTGCTGCTTTGGGACGATGTTCTACCCGTCGAATTCGTTGCGATTGGGAGACTGTAAAAACCCAAGTTATGCGAAAAGCCGTACTCAAAAAGTTTCTCACTCATCGGGATATTAGAGAAATTCTGCTTTCCACTGAAGATAACTTGTTGGTAGAAGACTCACCAAATGATTACTTTTGGGGTTGTGGTGCAAATAAAACCGGACACAACCATTTGGGAAATATTTTAATGAGTGTAAGGGAAGAACTTCGCATAGTATTTATTAAGGCGATCGCAAACTAATTATTTTTAGACCAATCCTAACTGTATTTAAACCTCTTCTACTATCCCAGAAGAGGTTACAAATGTATTTTGAATCACTCATTATCTAAATACTTTATTGTCAACGGCTTGTCTTACTAGTATTGTGCAAATTAATTTAAATAAAAAGGGTATGCAGTGCAGTTTACATTCAATTTGCATTATAGCTTTGTATAATTAGGAAGTTTTTAATTTGAGCAATCATTTTAAATAAAATAGTGCCTGTGTTTATTTTTTATTAATGTATGTAAGTCATTTTTTATTCTCAGTGTTTTCCGGATTTAGCCAATTTTTTTACGAATAGAATTGCGTATGTTAAATTAATCTGAAACATAATATCTTTTTATCAATAAGTATCGATTAGTTTATTAGCTTACTAAAATAAAGCCATATGAATGAAATCTAGTGAATAAATTATCTGATCAGTTATTTTAATTAAACATATATGTTGTAATCAATTGCCCAATAGATAAAAATCATGCGATTACTATCAAGCAAGAAAGTGAATAAGTATATTTTTTGCTTAGACAATGTTGCTTACTTTACTTTATTTATCTAATAATTGGTAATTTGTGAGAATTTGACTTTTTAATTAATGTCAAAATAACTTACGTTATGTAGAACTAAATAAAAGTTTAGTTACAATAAATTTATCTGCTTTTTTTACGATCAAAAGAACCGATTAACAATTATTGACTTTAAATATGAGTTCACCTATTTTTCGGTAATTGAAACTTCAAAATATGTGCATTTTATACGTTTTGGCTCGTAGAATAAATACTCTTAAACAATCTTAAAAATCATGGATATCACAAATTTTACTGCTGAAATGCAACCTAATAAGCAACAACAAAGAATGAAAATTATTCTTGCAGATGAAGAAACACGGATGCAAAAAAAACAGGCTTCTCGATTAAAAATTGCTTCTAATCGTGGTAGAGTTGCTATTTTTATTGATGGTTCAAGCTTATTTCAGACAGCTTTACAACTCGGTATTGAGATTGACTATACCAAATTACTTTGCTATTTAACTAGAGAAGCAAGATTATTAAGAGCTTTCTTCTATACCGGGGTTGACCGTCATAACGAAAAGCAACAAGGTTTTCTGCTGTGGATGCGTCGAAACGGTTATCGTGTGGTCACAAAAGAAATAATTCAGCTTCCAGATGGTTCGAGAAAATCAAATCAACACGTAGAAATTGCCGTTGATATGATGAATTTGTCTCCTTACTACGATACAGCCGTTTTGGTAAGCGGAGATGGAGAATTAACTTATGCTGTAAATGCTGTAGCTTATCAAGGTGCTAGGGTTGAACTTGTTAGCCTCAGAGCAATGACTAATGAATCCTTGATTGATGTTGCTGACTGTTTTATTGACCTAGATGCCATAAAACATTATATCAAGAAGAATAGCGAATCATGCTGTGAAGAAATGTAATAAACGTGCATTCACGACGGAACGTTACATTTCAACTGATAAATCAGGGTGTTCGCTGCAACGTATCTTTTTAGTATTCGATGCTGTAAGTTTGATTGCATGGATTTTTTATTAAATTCATTCTATACGGTCATCAGCCAAATTTAAATTTATCGAAGCAAATATAAAAAGCATAAAGCCTTGCGTAAATATACTTTGCATTCAAGATATATTTATATTTTCTTTTATAAAATAATAAATATGTTTTTGGATTAAATTTCTTTATTTACAGTTTATGCAAGTAGTAATTAATACATTTGTAATGATATTCCCGAATGATAACATTAAAGTTATCGTTGATACAATTAGATAAGAATTGCAAGCAATTACAAAAGCTGAACATACTATCAACTATGAGCTTCAGCCATATTATCCATTGTAATATATGTTCAATTCATAACTCTAAAATTTAAATTGTTACTGATAAATAACGATTAAAAATCTATTTTAGATCTCTAAACTTGTCTTTACAAAAAAAAATAAGTATTAACACGGATTTATCGGTTTTCAAAATTCTACTAATATAGACATGGATGAAATTATAAACCTTTTAAAAATCAAAAAAAAAAGGTAGGAAAATCCAGTTGTTGTCTAGTAAACGCTTATTTAGCAGTGATGAATAGTTATAACTGCTACCTTTCGCTCGAATACCCTTCATTTTGGATAGTTAAGGAGTATGGTCAATGAATAAAATTGAATCTGCCATTTTTGTTAGTTACCTGTTAATGAGCTGCTATTTTTTGATTAACTGGTTGAAATTTGCTATACGTCATCCGAGTTCTTCTCCAGAAGACAAGTTTTTGTCTTTTGTGATGTTTATTGTCTCAACAGCATTTTGGCCGATAATAATTCCCATGTCTTGTATAGAGATACTAAAAAGCAAAAAATTGGAATTTAGCGTTGTAGTTCCGATCCTGGTTGTGGTTTCTGCATTTGGTCTTGTATTTTATATGGCATAAGTTATTTTTTTAGACCTCCTCCAATCTTACTTAATCCTTACACATAGTTTAATTTGAGCTTGAATACAAAATTATATTTAACTAAAATATGTAATTTTTTATGCTTAATCTACAATGACATTTTTATCCGTAAGTTAATGTAGTGTAAACTACTACTTTAAATTCGTGGCTTAGTCACTTTGCTTAGTTATCAGGTTGTATAATCAATATTTTTTATATTTAAACTAAATTTTTAATCAACAATATTCGTTTAAGATTTTTTTGTCATCGTAAAATAATTAGCTAACTAGTACTCCACCACATAAGTTATGAGGGGTGTCTGGTAGTGCGTGTGCGTAAGCGCAGATTCACGTTAACGAAGTTTGCCCGAAGGGTAGTGTGCGCTAATTGTAACGAGCGACCAAGATGGTCGCACTACGAATTTATTACCCCGCTTTCTTAATGTGGTGGAGTAGTAGTTATGTAAAATAAATTTTCCAGTTGATATGGTGGATTTAGAAAACATAACTTTTGCTCGTTTTTTTGTCCTTAGCGAATAATATTAGTTACCTCAACTACGACAACCTGTCTTTTGACATGATGTTCAAATTCATCTATGTTTATGCATTTGTAAAGGTAACTTTTTAACTGATTTTTGCTATGAAAGCTAAACACTGTTTTGTCGCAGCGGCTACATTTGTTTCGATAATTGCGATACCCCCAAGGGGTCAAGCTCCGCCGATCGCAAAAAGTGCGACTATAACTGTGGCTGAGATGCCAGGAAATGGCTCACACGAACATCAAAAAATGGAAGTTCCCGAAGGACAACCCGTACCAACCGTTGATGTTGTGATGCATAAAGATGCTAAGAAAGGATGGAACCTAGAAGCGAAAGTTACCAATTTTGAATTTGCACCCGATAAAGTTAACACAGTAGCAGAACCTGGAAAAGGACACGCTCATCTTTTCGTTAATGGCAAAAAAATTACTAGATTATATAGCTCTTGGTACTATCTTGAAAATCTCGACAGAGGTGAAAACCGTATCAAAGTAAGTTTGAACGCTAACAATCATGCTGATTGGACTAGCAACGGTAAACTCATTGAAGATACAGAGATTGTTCAAGTCTCAGAAGCACTAAATAAACATCATTAATCATATCTACCAACTAAGTAGGTTGGCTTTGTAGCTAATTTATATAACATTTTATAATCTAAAATTCAAAATGGTACTTGACCTTTTCCTAATAGCAGCCTTGGGATTTCTTGGTAGTTTTGGTCATTGCGTAGGAATGTGCGGGCCTTTAACTGTAGCATTTTCTTTATCTTCCCAAAGTGAAAGTACTAATTGGTGGCAACAATCCAAGTTTCACTTTCTGCTTAATTTGGGGCGGATATTGAGCTATAGCTTAGTTGGTGCTGCGATTGGGGCATTGGGTTCAATATTATTAGAAGGCGGACAATTAGCGGGTGTTGGTAGCGAATTACGCTCCTGGATAGCGATTATTACTGGAAGTATGTTGATTTTGTTTGGACTTCGACAAATTAATCCGACATTGTTACCCAGAATTCCATTTTTGCACCCGCTATTAGAAGGTGGTTTACATGACCGTTTAAGTGCAGGAATGTCCAAACTGTCATTGCAAAACGCATGGTACACACCAGCATTTTTAGGGATGACCTGGGGTTTAATGCCTTGTGGTTTTCTTTATGCTGCTCAAATTAAAGCCGCTCAAACAGGAAATATGTGGATGGGTGCAGCGACAATGTTCGCTTTTGGTTTGGGAACCTTGCCGATGATGTTGGGTGTAGGAGTATCTGCATCGTTGATTAGTAAAGATCGGCGATCGCAATTATTTCGCTTGGGTGGTTGGGTAACTCTAACAATCGGCATCATTACCCTGCTGCGGACTGGTGACACGATGGTAGACTACACCGGACACGCTGGTTTAATATTACTGATGCTGGCGCTAATGGCTCGTCCGCTCAGCGGTGTATGGGCGGCACCTATGCGTTATCGTCGAGCTTTGGGAGTAGGTGCTTTCATTGTTTCCTTAGCTCACACAGCCCACATGATGGAACATTCACTCTCATGGAAGCTTAATAGTTTTTTCTTTTTACCATCAGAATTTCAGTTTGGGATGGCTTTTGGTGCAGTAGCGTTAGTGTTGATGATTCCTGCTGCTTTGACCAGCTTTGATTCCCTACAAAAATCTTTAGGTAAACATTGGCGACAAATTCATTTATTAAGCGTTCCAGCTTTGATATTAAGTGCAATTCATGCCGTAATTATTGGTTCTCACTATCTTGGTTCGCTGCAATCAACTTGGACAAATAAAGTCGCAGCAGTCGCTTTAGGAATGATTACTCTGGGAATTTTATTAATTAGAACCCGTCTTTTTTGGTCAACATTGCGCTTGCAGAAGTTTTACATTTCCCCACGTTGAATCAATTACCAATTACCTCTCGTTACAAGGTTCTACCTTGTAATGCATTTGTGGAGGTGCCTCCAGGCTAGAAGCTAGGCAGAGGCTCCGTTCAAGGATTCCCAGCCTCTGGCTGGGAACCAGTAACCAGTAACCAGCAAATCCTATAACTTAATGAAAATGAATCTTTCATCATTCTTAATTCCTGCTGCTTCCGCTCACAAAATAGAAACTGCTCAAGATGTCGGCGCTACTTTACATATTGAACCAAACGATACACCCCGCGCTGGAGATGCTGCACAAGCTTGGTTTGCCTTAACTCGCAAGGGTGGCAAGGTTATTCCTTTGACAGAATGTAATTGTGAATTAGCTGTTTACAGCGAACCCCGCAAAACAGGAGATACAACACTGATTCAACCAACTTTACAACCCATAACAGCCGAACGTTATCAAGGCATACCGGGAGCAAAAATTACATTTCCCAAACCCGGAGCCTATCAATTAGAACTTACTGGTAAACCGACAAATGGCGCTAACTTCAAACCGTTTGAATTAAAGTTTGATGTCACCGTAGCTGCTGGAACTACCAAAAGTCCAGCAAATCAACAGGAAACACAGACATCACAACAAGTTCAAAATGTCAACGCGAATCAAACTGAACAACCATTCCCCATCCCAATTTGGGCTATAGGTTTAGGAATTGTAGTAATCATAGGTGGAATTTTCGTCGTAGCGAGAAGAGCAAATGGTTAGGTCAAAGGTCAAAGGTTAAAGGTCAAAGGTTAAAGGTTAAAGGTCAAAGGTCGAAGGTTAGAAATTCCTAACTCCTAACTCCTAACTCCTAACTCCTAACTCCTAACCCCCGTGTCGCTTCCTATGCCATGCCCAAGCGTGGGTCATGATATCTTTAAGGTTAGTGTATTGTGGCTGCCAACCTAAGATTTGGCGGGCTTTTTGAGCGCTACCAATCAAGGCTGGTGGGTCTCCAGGACGGCGATCGCATTCTACTGCTTTAATATCTTTACCTGTGATCGTTCTTGCGGCTTCTATTACTTCTTTGACAGAAAAACCGTTACCATTACCTAGGTTAAAGAAGTCGCTATCGCCACCTTTGAGTAGATATTCTAAACCTAATACGTGAGCGTCGGCTAAATCGCTAACGTGGATGTAGTCGCGAACGCAGGTACCGTCGTTTGTGGGGTAATCTGTACCGAAAATCGAAATTGACTCGCGTTTTCCTAAAGCTGTTTGCAATACTAAGGGAATCAAATGGGTTTCGGGGTTATG
This sequence comes from Rivularia sp. UHCC 0363, assembly GCF_034931125.1. NCBI lineage: Bacteria > Bacillati > Cyanobacteriota > Cyanophyceae > Nostocales > Rivulariaceae > Rivularia > Rivularia sp. UHCC 0363. The sequence continues at coordinate 36,150 of NZ_JAYGHM010000047.1, forward strand.
ATCTTCACCTAAGTTACCAGATGGGTCTGCACCAGCTGCATTAAAGTATCGAAAACGTACTGACCGAAAGTCGTATGCTTCGTTAAAATCAGCAAGTATCCGCTCTACCATCAATTTAGTTGCACCGTAAGGATTGATTGGATTTTGGGGGTGGTCTTCGGGTATCGGAACCGTTTCGGGTACTCCGTATGTAGCACAAGTTGAAGAAAATACAAATTTCTTCACAGATGCTGCTAACATTGCTTCTAACAGGGTTATTGTACCGATAACGTTATTGCGGTAATATTTTGCAGGGTCAGTAACTGATTCTCCGACATAAGCATAAGCAGAAAAATGCATGACTGCTGCAATATCTCGTGTAGCAAACAACTTATCTAATAAATCGCGATTTATTGTATCTCCCTCGATCAGTTCGACCTTGAGAACCTGTTCTACCAAGTCACGGTGTCCGTAAACCAAATTATCAAGTATCAAGACTTCATAACCCGCTTGTTTCAAAGCCAACACTGTATGAGAGCCAATATATCCCGCTCCTCCGGTGACTAAGATTGTAGGTTTTTCAGGAGACATAAATTTTCCTTTGAATATGACAACTACATAATAAATTTAATTTACTTAAGCGAGATTACCTATCTCTAAGACTACAAATGTTCAACATTGTTAAATAAAATTGCACTAAAATCACTACGAAGGTAGTTTTGGTGTGTAGGGTATAAGGTATTTGAAGTCAACTAATAGTGGTACTACCATTTGACAGTAGAATAACTCAATTGCCCGGAGCCGTATAGATTGACCGTACAGAAACATTTGAGAGTAGATTTATGTTTGAATTATTAAGCCGAGTGCTTCTATGGCTACTTATAGGTACTATCGTATTTAGCCTGTTTCAAAAGTTTTACCCGACCGGGAATTTTGTCGGCAGATTTGTAGTAGTAATTTTTCTGGTTATCTTGTTATTGTCCTTCGCTAATCCTCGCGAACCAGCTATTGCTTCGATGTGGAAAGTAATATCTTTTCCTCTCAAACCTTTGGGAGCATCAATTTTGCTGATGACTTTCGCTGCTCAAAGAATAAAAGGTGGAGCAATAGACAAACCCGGAGGATATTTAATTGGTTGGGCTTTGACGATTTTATTATTAGCCAGTACACCAGCGGTTGCTTATTTCTTGGTTCAATCACCTGTTGCCCAGGTAGCTTATCCCAATGTAGCTTTAATTCAACCGAAATCTGCAACCCTTGTCGCATTTACAGGAAAAACAGATGTAGGGAATATGTCTGATATAGTCAGCGATACTATTCCTCAAGTAAATGCACAACAAACCACAATAGCATTAAATAGCAGTATAAATATTCCGCCTTATCTTTTGCAAAGACCTGATACTATTCGTCGTCGCGGTTTGCAATTAGAAGATTTTGTACCGAGTGCAGAAACTTTACAATTAACTACAACCGTTTGGGAAAGTTACTTAAATCAGGTTAACTCTTTCTTGCGTCCACGATAGGCACAATATATATTTTCATATATATTCTACTAGGGTGTGGTTGGTGCCGTACCCTAGTTTTTATTTATTAGTAAAAGAATATTTTTAGCTGTATCAACAAAAAATCATGACTTCAAATGTCTCAGAAAATTTAGTATTAGTTGCTGGTGCTACAGGTGGAGTTGGACAATTAACGGTAGCAAAGTTACTTGACAAAAATTTCAAAGTTCGGGTTTTGACGCGCAACGCTTCTAAAGCCGAAAATATGTTTGCGGGAAAGGTAGAAGTTGCTGTTGGAGATATCCGCAATCTCGAAACTTTACCAGCAGCAATGGCAAATGTTACTCATATTATTTGCTGTAGCGGTACAACTGCTTTCCCATCCGAAAGGTGGGATTTTGAAGATAATCCTAATTTTTTAGAATATTTTGGATTATTTCTGAACCCCGCAGAAGCAAAAGCCAAAGCTAAAAATAGTCCGATGAAAGTTGATGCTCAAGGTGTAAGTAATTTAGTAGAAGTTGCACCACAAGATTTAAAGCAATTCGTATTTATATCTTCCTGTGGAGTTGAACGTAAAAATGAGTTTCCCTACAGTGTTTTAAATAGCTTTGGTATCCTTGATGCGAAAAAACTGGCTGAAGACACGATTAAAAATTCAAATTTACCTTATACAATTATTCGTCCCGGACGCTTAATTGATGGTCCTTATACTTCCTATGATTTGAATACTTTACTACAGGCAAAAACCGACGGTAATTTAGCAGTAGAGTTAGGAACTGGCGATCGACTTACAGGACAAACTAGCCGAATCGACGTTGCTAATGCTTGTGTTGAATGTTTAAATAATTCAAGTTGTTATAACAAGGCTTTTGAAATAGTTAATCAAGGGAAAAGACCATCGGTTGTTGATTGGGATGCTTTATTTGAGCAGCTTTGAATATAAAACGCAAATTAGAGAGACTTCGCAATTGTGAAGTCTCTAAACTGACTACTTTAGTGAAAAATTCAGGAATTAACAACCACCATAATAATAACAATAGCAAGCATCGATGTGGCTATTTAACTGGATAAGCAAATCCCAAGTCTTCTCGCCGATTATACCGTCAGCAGCTAAAGAATAATCAGCTTGAAAAGCTTTGACAGCCATCTGTGTATGGTTCTCAAAATGTCCATCTATTGCACCATGATAAAAGCCGCTATCTAACAGAGTTTGTTGGACAAACTTAACTTTATTTCCACTACTGTTTTTTTGCAAAACACCCAAGCTTTTGACACCATTACAGATAAAATTCCAAGTCGCAGTATCCGTAATTCCTGTTATATCTAAAAAGGCTACACATTGAAGGTATTTAACCGCAGCCTCGGTTTTCAATCCAAAGTCACCATCAACGTTTATTTGGAATCTGGATTTATAAATAGATGCAAATCTTTTTTCCAAGAGTTTTTGCATCACTTTGACATCTTGACCGCGATTGCCAATTCTTAGAGTAGGTCTAAAAGTAGGACATTCAATTACAGTAGTCATTAATATATTCCATATTTATAGTTGATTACATAATTAAACTTCCACTACTACAGTTAAGATTCCCGATGAAATTTAGTACCCTTGAGGGTAATATTTATTACGTTTAAGAATAAGTTAAATATTATGGTGCGCTCCGCTCCGCGACAACACACCATGTGATTGAGTATTTAAAGATTTTTTAACTGCGTTCCTTTCCGTCAGGGACTCAAAGTCCCTGTCTAATAGCATAAGTCCATTAAAATGGACTACAAAAATAACTAGATCGAACGATGCGTCGTGATTTTATTTTGCTTATTTCCCTAATCTTAGGAATCCCATTACTAATTTTTGGATACTTTGGGTTGAATTATATAAATACCGCTTTAAAAAAACGGGGTAACTCTAGAATATTCTAGAACTACCCCGCTTTATATTAGTTAGAAGCTTTTAATTAACTCTTAACTCCTAATTCCTAACTCCTAACTTTAATTAAGCAAACGCTGCTGTTTTGACATCATTGGTTGCTAATAATTCTTGCAATTCTTCAGCGTCTACTGTTTCTTTATCAATCAACATTGCTGCTAATTTATCAAGAATGTGACGGTTTTCTTGTAAAACTTGTTTAGCGCGGTTGTAAGCAACGTCTACTAGGTCGCGGACTTCAGCATCAATGGTCGCTGCGGTTTCTTCGGAGAAATCACGTTCGGACATGATGTCACGACCGAGGAACATATTACCTTGCTGACGACCAAGCGCAACTGGCCCAAGATTATCGCTCATTCCAAAGCGAGTTACCATTTGACGAGCTACACGAGCTACTTGCTGTAAGTCGTTGGAAGCACCTGTGGTAACTTCATCTTCACCGTAGATTAATTCTTCAGAAATACGTCCACCCAAAGCTACAGCCATTTGGTTTTCCAAATAAGCGCGGCTGTATAAACCGCTGTCCATGCGGTCTTCGCTGGGAGTAAACCAGGTTAAACCACCCGCACGTCCGCGAGGAATAATGCTGATTTTTTGCACTGGGTCGTAATCTGGCATTAAAGCACCAACTAAAGCGTGACCGGCTTCGTGGTACGCTACTAATTCTTTGCGCTTTTCGCTCATTACCCGGTCTTTCTTCTCTGGACCAGCTAATACACGATCGATCGCATCGTTAATTTCATCCATCGAAATTTCTGTCAAGTTGCGTCGTGCTGCTAAAATCGCGGCTTCGTTCAACAGGTTGGATAAATCCGCACCCGTAAAACCAGGAGTACGACGAGCAATTCTATCTAAGTCTACGTCTTTCGCTAAGGTCTTACCGCGAGCGTGAACTTTAAGAATTTCTACCCTTCCAGCATAATCTGGACGGTCAACAACTACTTGACGGTCGAAACGTCCGGGACGTAATAATGCTGCGTCGAGTACGTCTGGACGGTTGGTAGCAGCAATAATGATGATTCCGGTGTTACCTTCAAAACCATCCATCTCGGTAAGTAACTGGTTCAAGGTTTGTTCCCTTTCATCGTTACCACCACCTAAACCCGCACCCCGCTGACGACCTACTGCGTCAATTTCATCGATGAATACGATACAGGGAGCATTGGCTTTTGCTTGCTCGAACAAATCGCGAACGCGGGAAGCACCCACACCCACAAACATTTCTACGAATTCAGAACCGGAGATGGAAAAGAAGGGAACCCCAGCTTCACCAGCTACCGCACGAGCTAACAAAGTTTTACCTGTTCCGGGAGGTCCTACTAAAAGTACACCTTTAGGAATTTTTGCACCAACAGCGGTAAAGCGATCGGCGTTTTTAAGAAAATCTACTACTTCGTTCAATTCGAGTTTGGCTTGGTCAATACCAGCGACATCACCAAAAGTAATTTGGGTTTGCGGCTCCATCTGCACTCTGGCTTTCGATTTACCAAAGTTCATGGCTTGACTTCCTGGCCCGCTCTGAGCGCGTCGCAGTAAAAAGAACAAACCCACTAGAAGCAATACGGGGAAGAATAGACTGCTAAGTGCCTTAAACCAGAAACCTTCATCGTTTTGAGGCAATACAGAAATATCAACGTTGTTTTGGGTAAGAGTATTAATTAAATCCGGGTCATTTACTAAAGTGACAAGTTTTTTATTCGTGTCATATTTTGGTATGACCAAAGCAGTAGAGCGGTCGGAACTCAAACTGACTTTTTCAACTTTACCTTTTTGAACTTCCTGGATAAACTCGCTGTAACGCCATGTTTCCCGACTTTGGGCTTGATTATTGTCGAAAAATGCTGTTCCTAAAGCAATTACAACAATAAAAAGCAGCGCGTACAGCCCCGCATTTCTCCATCTTTTATTATTCACCGAGGTCAATCCTCCTGTTTTTTTGGTGTTGCGTCGCGTCTCTATCTAAAAGAGATGGAATTTTTAATAATTATGTTAACTTATCTTAACGTATACCAGAATGCGTACACATCATGCTAGTAAATATTTTCGTAATTCCTTAAAACAATAGTGGCTAGGATCGTATTGTAGCTTTCCTGTAGGGTGAATGACTTGGTGGATTGGTAGTATTTCCACTACACAGTTACTGTAGGCGATCGCCACAAGTTCTTGAACTAGTTTTGGGGTAAACGGTTCTTCTTTGACTTGATATTGATGATGGATCAACCAATTTAGCAGTTGTTCTCTCATAATTCCCGGCAAGATTCCCGCACTTAATGGTGGTGTAAACCAACAGCGATCGCGCCATCCCCAAAGGTTGCCAGTAGTGGTTTCCAGCCAATTTCCCTCAGCGTCGGTTAAAATCGCTTCTTGAATATTTTGCTGAATATTCTGTTTCAAAGCCTGACTTTTTGCCAACCAAGCCGCTAAGTAATTCCCGGTTTTATGCAAAGGTAAACTGCGGTATTGTTCTGTTTTGGCGATCGCTACGTTAACACCATACTTTTGTCTTTGTGTCAAATCATTTGTAAGTAATCTTCCCGTTATCCACTCCTTACCATCGGGGAACAGGGTAATTCTGAGAATTGGGTAATGATTTATGAGAATAGATGCACCACGGCGGATATTTTGCCAATCTGGTTGTTGAAAATCCAATTTTTGTACGGAATCAAGCAAGCGTTTTTGATGTGCTTCCCAATGAGTTAAGCGGTTATTTAAGGAATTATTATAAACTCGCAAAGTTGTAAAAATCGTTGCACCAAACAATAAACCTGGCTCATTAATTGGTAGTTGAATAGTTTCGGATTCGATTAATTCACCATTGTACCAATACATATTAAAGTTAGGAGTTAGGAGTTAGGAGTTAGGAATTAAAAATATTCAACTTTGACCTTTAACCTTATTCATATATTTATAAATAGCGGCAATATTTCGAGCGTCATCAATCCCGCGATGGTGAGTTCCTTGCAATTCTATTTCTAAATGCTGTAAAGCCTCAGCCATCCCAAATCTTTTTTTATTATCACCAATATATAGGGAAAATTCTTTTTTTATATTTCGATGTTCCGCTCCAAAAGGATAATCTAAATGATGAAATTCGCAATCTTGAATAAATTGCTTTTTATCGTAATTTCCCCAAGAACAAAATATATGATTAGGATAAGAATCAACCCATTGTTTAAAGTACGGAATTACCTCCGGGAAAGTCGGTGCTGTATCAACGTCTTGCTGAGTAATAGTAGTTAATTCCGTGCAAAACTCAGTTAACTTTGGATGTCTTACGGGTTTGATAAACTTTTGATATTCTGCATCTATTTCCCAAGTGGAACGGTTCAACATCACCGCACCAATTTCAATCATTTCCATTTCCTCACTGGGAATTCCACCATCATTAGAACAGGTTGCTTCTAAGTCTAAGATTAAAAAATAACTAGTCATTTATTTAAGTAGGTCGGTGTTAAAAATCGTAATCACGACAGGGTATAGGGAATAGGTAGTAGGGACAAGGCTTTAATACCAGTTTAGCCAACCGTTACTGACTTACTTACTACTATCAAAAGGTTTAAACCAGCCAAATTTAAGAGCGCGATCAAGGACAAAAGCTGTTACTGCAAACTCTAAGACACTTTCTAAAGCCAGCAACGCAAAAGGTAAAATTGAGAGAGAAAAATTTAATCCTATATCTACCTGAGTCAAACCCCGTATTAATCCAAAAGCGAACACGCTACCAGTTTTCAGATGCGGGTTTTCATCTTCACGGATGATGTAGCGATAGGTAACACCAAATAGAAAACCACAAAAACCGGCAATTCCAGCACTTATCAATCGCTGCCAATTTAACGTAATAATACTGACGTTATTCAGTTGGGTAAAATACTCTTCAAATAATAAATCATTAAAAATCGCAGCGAGAATAAATATCGCAGAAAAACTCAAGGCACATAGAGTACCAGCTTTGAGAGATTCTAAGCGTTCCAACCTTAACTCAGCATTATAGATTTGTTTCATCACATCACAATTATCAATTATCAATAACCAAGGCCCAATACCTATTTCAACTCGTAACTGATGATTGTATGATAAATAAGGAGTTGTTAAGACAGGAAGTTTAAAAGTAATATTATGGCGATTTTGACGTTAGGCTGGGTTTCTCTATTAGTGGTTTTTACTTGGTCGATCGCAATGGTAGTTTGGGGTCGTAACGGACTGTAGAATCATCGTGGAAGCTCCATTTCTCAACATTTTAGCAGTATCAGCCTTAGTGCTACTCGTATCTGTTACGGGTGGCGTGGTTTATTTAACTCTTATGGAATGGCGCGATCGCCGTCTTCTAGAACAAGAAAAGCGTGAAATGCGTCGTAGTTCGCCTAAACAGCGATAATTTGACTGATATAGGCGCTATCTCCCAAAAATTTCCTCTAAGGTTAATGTAGAGACTTTGCAACTGCAAAGTCTTTATAGTTAGGAATGAAGGGTTAAGAGTGATCGAATTTTTGATTTACGCCTTTCTCTACGAGAAATCAAGCATTTCAGGCATTAACATTCCCTAATCCCCGCTCAGTAGGGCTTTGCGTAAGTACTAAGAATTTTAAATTTAGATAAATCCCCACATACAAAAAAACCTCGGGTACCAATCCGAGGTCAATTTAAAAAACCAAATGTCGATAATATTAATAGAGATTTTGAAAGTCTCAATTTTTTAATTCACTCCAAAGCTATACAAACTAAGGCTTTGTGAACTTATGTAAACAATCTTAATGAAATCATTACATAATGTCAATCAGGCTTGACACCGATTTTTTTGTGTAGATATGACAAAGCATAAGTAAATTACCCAGGAAAGAGGACAAGGGGACAAGGGGATGGGGGGATGGGGGGAAAGATAATTCCTAACTCCTAACTCCTAACTCCTCACTCCCACCTCCTCACTGATTTGCGAGTTGTTCAATTACAGTTGCAGCATCGTCGGGAATTTCCGTTACCAAGCGAAAGGGGAATTCTTTAGTAGAAGCAAGTTGAGCATAATCTGGAGTAAGAAACACTTTGTATTTATCTGCTTCTGGAGTTAGTTGAGCAGCAAAGGCTAAAACGATCGCTTTGACAAATTTACGAATATCGGCTGCTTGTTCCCCGATGACTTCACCACCGCTTAAAGGAGTATTGGGTTTTCCTTCCTGACTGATGGTAGCGATCGGGTCTTTGACGCTCAAATGGGTACCCCCAACTATACCAACCAACCATTTAGGACAAGGAATTTTGCGGAAGCCGATTATTTGTTCGGTTAAAGCGGGATTGGTTTTATCTGCGGAACTTGCTAATACCAGGGTGGGAATTTCTACGGATCCTAAACCTGTTTCACCAAACATTAAGGAACTCGTGGGGTTCAAAGCGACTATACTTTTTACTCTTTTGTCGCGCAATTGATAGCTCTTTTCCGGTAATTCGTGCGCTATACATTGGATACCTTGTCCAAAGCTTAAAATCGCTAAGTTGCCTTTACAGCGTTGTTTGAGGGAATAGGGCTGCAAACTCGCTCCAGCGATCGATAAAGCTGTACCTCCACCGAAGGAATACCCGACCACCATCACTTTATTAGTTGCGAGTTTACCTTGTAAGGGATGATCCGCTGTTTGATTGAGCTTTTCTAACTCATCTATAACAAAACTAATATCTTGAGGACGGTGCAAAAATTCTTGCGGTTTTAAAAGCCTAGTTTTACCTTCAATTGCAGCTTTGTTATTTGCTGCATTACTACCGGGATGCTCCAAAGCAGCAACTACGAAACCATAAGATGCAAGGTGTGAGGCTAAATAGCGTAATTCGGTGCGAACCGAACCAAAACCGTGAGTAAATACAATAACTGGCTTTTCAACAGTTGCAGTATCTGACCAATATATATCAACTGGAAGGTTTCGATTTCGCTTGTCGTCGTTCAAATCTAATGTAAACTCTTCAACCTTACCGCTTCCCGGTTGAGTCGCATCCATTGGTAGCGAAAGCTGGGGTTCTCTGCTCGCAAGTTGAGGTGCGATCGCGCTCATAAATTGCTGCGTTTGCCAAAATGCTGTATTTAAATTTTTGAATACTCTAAATGCTTGATTTAAATCAATTTCTAAACGTTTGCTCGGATAAGCAGCAATGGAAGAAAGCAAAGAAAATCCTTTGGGTTGAGTCGCTGCTAATACTAAACTCGCTCTGAGGGCTTTTGCTCCAGCGTCGTCTTCTCGATGAATTACGGTCGCTAAATCTTCCAAAATTGTTGTACCAATTTGAGTATTTAGTAAATTACTCATGGTCACAACATTAATCGGAATTTTTGTCCTCAATGCTCCCACAATCAAGTTACGCTGTTCTTCAGATAAGCGGTTGGTGTAAGATTTGAAACTATCAGGAAACTTACCCGTTTTGACCACATTTTCTAATTCAGCAATCGAGATTGACTCCGCAAACGAACCGTAACGCACTACCACGGTTTCCGCTGCCTGTGATGGTTTAGCTGTCAACTGCACACTCATTAAAGTACAAATTCAACTTACAAATGTATTTAAACTTCTCCCACTATATTTCATCTATATTTGTACCTTTATTGATATCTGTTTACGCAATAATACGGACAATATACTGAAATAATATTTAGCTAGAGCTTAGTTTTAACTTATTCATCTAATTTGTGACAACAACAGAGAGAATCCATGTTCCGTGAAATTAAAATAGATAATTTAAAAAATATTGCTTCCTCTTTACTTTCAAGCATCTTTAACAAAAATTAACATTTTTCAATATTGACATTTAAGCAAATCCTTAAGTAAAATATTTAAGTAATTGCTTAACTGTATAGGTAATTTGACGTATTTAATCGAGAGCAAATTTTGATCGACTTATTTTTAGTTCAGATTTAATATGAGCCGACAATCCGCCAGTGCAGATGTTTTTCAAGTAATTGCAGATCCGACGCGGAGGGCAATATTAGATTTATTACGTACTGGTGAACAACCTGTCAAACAGCTAGCTGAACCATTTGCAATTAGCTTACCGGCGATTTCCCAGCATTTACAGGTATTGTGCGAGGCTGATCTAGTAGAAATGCGTAAGTCAGGAAGACAGCGCTTGTATAAGCTAAAACCAGAAAGATTAAAACAAGTATCAGCTTGGGTTGCCAATTACGAACAATTTTGGCAGCAGAAACTCGATGCTCTAGGTAATTATTTGGAGGAATCATGCTCGGATTAAATAAAGAGATATTTTATCCCCATTCACCCGAAAGAGTTTGGCTCTTATTAACTAATAGTCGAATTTTAGCTAAATGGTTGATGGAAAACGACTTTGAGCCACGAGTCGGGTGTAAATTTTGTTTTTACAGTCAATCTTTACCGGGAATAGATACCAGTATTAAATGCGAAGTAATCGAAGTTGACGAACCTTTGCGGCTGGTTTACACCTGGCAAGACTGCATGATGAGTCAGCCTTCTATGGTTACTTGGACATTGAAAGCTGTTGAAGGTGGTACGCAGTTACGTTTGCAACATCGAATTCGGGAAACTGCTTTTACTGGTGCAAGAGAGTCGGTATATTCTCAAGTGCAATCTGGGTCTCTTAAAGCGTCCGATAGCTTTATTCTTGCTGCTTATTTAAACGGTGGATGGGAAGAAAAGCTTTGTCAACAGTTGCTTTCTGTTTTGGTTGAAATTAGTAGCGTTTAGTTATTTAATGTGGGATCGAATTCTCGTTACGCAGAATATAGGGAGACGTAGCGGTGCTACGTCTCTACAAGATTTATAACCTTAAATTAAGATGACGGAACAACATTTTATCGATACTAATAGCCAACAGTGGGAAGAACTTCAGGAGTTTCTGGGGACGGAAATTCTGACCTTAGCTCAACCAGTTCCTCAAGGTTCAATTCACAAACTACGTATGAGTTCTGGTACGGTAATTCCGGTTCATTATCATCCTTGTGATGAATATATTTATGTTCTCGAAGGAACTATTGAAACAGGAGGAAAAGAGTGTCAAGCCGGAACATTCTGGTTTACCCCTGCAAACGCGAAAAACGGCTCTCACAAAGCGATTACCGATGTAGAAATTCTGACTATTCGGCTTGGTGAAATGGGTGTATTTGAAAATGTTTAACAAAGAATTTTTAGAGTTAGCTGGTGTACCTGTAATAGTGCATCCACCCGTGAATCCTGATTTACCCGCTCCGCTGATTGTACTTTGGCACGGTTTCGGCATACCTAATAGCGAGGAATTGCTTGCAGAAGTTTTACCCTTAACAGAAGTACAAGCTTGGAAAGCATATGTAGGATTACCTGCGTTTGGTAAACGTTTACCCGAAGGTGGTATTGATGAGGTTGAGCGACGACAGATGGAAGATTACGTATTAAAGTTGCTGCTACCGATAAGCGAACAAGCAATGCAGGAACTACCAAATGTTGTTGAAGCTTTGCAAGCAAAATTTCCTATTAGTAATCAAGAAATTGGTTTATTTGGTTTCTCTGCTGGTGGCTTAACAGCTTTGCTTACCTTATTGGAAAGTCCTGTACCGATTAAAACTATTGTTTTAGCTGGGGTAACTAAGAATTTACTTTGTTTCGTGGATGCTTATGAACGCGGAACTAAACAATATCATCCCGAATTAAACGATGAGCAAATAAAGTATCGCTGGAGTGAAGCATCAGAATTAGCGAAAGAACGTTTGGATTTTGCTGCTCGTGCGTCGGAAATTGCTAAACGTCAGCCGATTCCGGCAATGTTGTTTGTACATGGTTCCCAGGATGAGATTTTCTCTTTAAATCAAGTTGAGGAATTATATACAGCGATCGCACCGCATTATTCCCAAGCGAATCAGTCCGAGCGTTTATGTTTACAGACTTTTACACATTTAAAACATCAAATTGATTTGCAAGCTGCCAAACATTCACTCGATGTACAGCAGGATATAGCCGAATTTCAACAAGTTGTCGCAGCTTGGTTTAGTCAAAATTTGTAATAAAGAAATTCCAAAAAAAGACAGCAAAAAAAAGGTAAACATGGTGATAATTATGAGTTCAAATCAAGAATTTCTGCAAAATTTATACGATGCCTTTAATAACCGTGAAATTGAAACAATTATCTCGTTTATGCGCCGGGATGTGAAATGGGCGAACGGAGTGGAAGGCGGTTTTGTTTACGGACGCGACGCAGTGCGCGAATACTGGACTAATCAATTTAACGATATTCAAGCGGAGCTTGAGACGCTAAAATTCGAGACGGACGAAAATAATCGAAACGTTGTTACCGTTCATCAAGTCATCAAAGATTTACAAGGCAATTTACTTGCGGATGCAACAGTTCAGCAAATCTTTACCATTGAGGATGGTTTGATTAGCCTTTACGAAATTGGCGAAACTGAAACAATCCAAGAAATGATTCAAAAGGCGAGAACCTCTGATAAACAATAGTAATGCTTCGATTATCAGTTTTAGCAATCGCGTTTTATCAAATCTAGCCTTTTTAAAATAACGACGCAGCACAAAAAATCAATGGACGTGAGGTGGAAGGAAGCAGTGACTTTGTTATCAAACGCCCATGAGTAGCAATGGAACTGAATCGTCCGTATAGACGTATACCGCGCTTGGCTCAATTCACAAACTACGCAATCCCTGAAAATCAAAATGAAAATTCTAATTATCGGTGGAACTAATTTTATCGGCCCCTTTGTAGTGCGTCATTTGGTAACTATGGGACATGGTGTGACTCTATTTCATCGGGGAAACACAAAAGCTGAGTTACCCGAAGTCAATCATGTATATGGCGATCGCGCTCAATTAAACGATTATAAAAGCCAGTTTGAGAGTCTTTCACTCGATGTTGTAATAGATATGATTTGCTACACGGAATCAGACGCACGGATGCTACTCAACGCTTTCAAAGGTATTACAAGGCGCGTTGTTGTAATTAGCAGTATGGATGTATACCGGGCTTATGGAGTTATTTTAGGTCAAGAATCAGGTGTGGTAGAGCTTCCGCTGACAGAAGATTCAGCTTTACGTTCTTCGCTTTATCCTTTCAAAGATATGCCACAAAGAGCTTTGAATGTACCTGCGGATTACGAAAAAATTCTGGTTGAAAGAGTTGTGATGTCTGAGTGCGAATTACCTGGAACAATCGTCAGATTACCGATGGTATATGGAATCAATGACCCTTTGAGCCGTCTATCCCCTTATTTACAACGTATGGATGATAAACGTGATGCGATTGTATTATTAGATAGTATTGCTAAATGGCGCGGTTCTTACGGTTATGTCGAGAATATTGGTTATGCGATCGCATTAGCTGTTACTAACGAAAAAGCGAAAAGTAGAATTTATCATGTCGGGGAACCAGAGACATCTGAGCAGGAAAGAGTTAGTAAAATTGGAGAAATTGCAGGATGGAAAGGTAAAGTTGTTAGTTTACCTCAAGAAAAGTTTCCCTCAGATTGGAATTTTCCATTTAATACAGAGCAAGATTGGTTTGTAGACTCTACCCGCATTCGTCAAGAGTTGGGATACAGCGAAATTGTACCGCTAGAGGAAGCGCTGAAGAGAACTATCCAATGGACAAGAAATCATCCATCTATCCAAATGCAGCCACTGGTAGCACCTTGGTTATTGGATTATGCAACCGAAGATGCTGTTTTAAAACAATGAATGATGTAGAGATGTAGCAGTGCTACGTCTCAGAATTTTAGCCATCCAACAAATTAATTTCGATAGTTTCCAGATGTATATTGAGTAAAAAATAATCCTTTAGGGTACTTTTAATAGGCGATTATTTTTTGTACTATGCAAGAAATATAACTAGTATCAATAATCTCATGGCAGAAACATATATATCAAAGGTCAACGTTGACCTATGGAAACAAGAAGTGACGCTGGTTTGGACGGGTTCGGATGCAGCAGCACAACAGAAAGGTCCTTTCCACTGTACCCCTGGTGCAGGTATTTCCGGTGTTAATTGTGACGATGTTGCAACCAGTAAAAGGAGTGGAACAGATTGCACTCCGAAAGGTGAATTCTCGGTGATTGGACACGATCGATTTTTTAGCAAGTATCCAGAAGCGGAATGGGTGACACGTTTTCAAGATCCTTCACGGGGAATTGCTCTGCATTACTATCCAACCGTTCCCGAATTTCCTTCATCCCACGGATGTGTCCGGATTGCAAACAAGGAAGCAGCAAAACGAATTTACGATAATACTAAAGTCGGAAAATCAATTGTTAGCGTGAATGGAGAACTAAGACCGAATTTCAACAATACCTTAAAGCGTGGAGTCAAAAGTCAGGATGTAAGAAAGGTTCAGCTTCAGCTAATCAACAAGGGATATCAACTGTCAGCTGATAGCGATTTTGGTGCAAAAACCGAAGCAGCAGTCAAGCAGTTTCAAAAGGACAAAGGACTTGTATCTGACGGAATATGTGGTCGTCAAACCTACACCGCACTTTTTGCTTAGTGGATTTACACTGCAATAACTCGATCAAGATTACTCCTTTTACTCCAGAGATTACCGATTAAAAAAAACCGCAAAGACGCTGAGGAAGCAGAGAAAAGAGGTAAAGAGAGGGAGGGGAGTAATTAGTTTGTGCGATTGAATCGCGATCAGCCGCACGGCTGCGCCGATCGCCATTTTTCCCGATAAAATTATCCTTACCGGAAGCCATTATCGGGGAAAATATTATTATGAAGAATTTACCAGAGGGTTGTATTCTTCGCAAAGCGACATCAAAGGATGCTTCATCAATTCGCTGGCTGGTATTTAAAGCAAGGCTTGACCCAACTCAATTAAAATGGCAACAATTTTGGGTAGTTGAATGTGACAATCAAATAGTAGCTTGCGGTCAGTTGCGTAATTTTGTGGAAGCTCAAGAACTAGGTAGTTTAGTTGTTACGAAAAATTGGAGAAATCGCGGTTTAGGAAGTTTTATTACTCAACATTTAATTGAACAGGCAACTCAACCACTTTATTTAGAATGTTTGGGTAAAAAATTAGTTAGTTACTATAAAAAATTTGGTTTTGTTCCAATTGATTTTCAAGATTTACCTGCATCTCTCAAAAGTAAATTTAAGTTATCTCAATTAGGTAAACAATTAATTGGAGTTCCCGTTACTTTTATGAAATATAGAAGAATCACATATCTGGCGGTTGAAACCGCGCCTACACAGGCGAAGTCCACCTGCGTGGACTATGGAAATTTATAACCCGCGCAGGCGGGTTTTGCCTGTGTAGCAGCGGTTTCAACCGCCAGATAAAAATTACTCATTCGCTAACTCGGCGTTTCTAAACTACCGCTACCCGACAATAAAGCATCAGTAACATTAACAATTAACTGTGCTGCACCTGCAAAAAAATCACGTTCAATATTAGTAGGAGTATCACTTGATTGATGATAAAAAGAACTACGTAAATTAGCTGTATCAGTTACTAATAAAGCCCCTATTCCTTGTAACCAAAATGGAGCATGGTCGCTACGTAAAACATCTGGTGTCAACACACCTTTAAGGGGAACTGGTAAAGTAAATACTGGTGGTAATTGAGATAAATTATTAATATTGCTATCTAATTTAAAAGCATTAAGTAATGGTAAATGTTCGGTGTCACCTACCACAGCTAAAAAATCACCTTTGTCACTAGTTGGAGTTATGGGAAAACCGGAGGGAGATTTCTGACAACCGGATGTATAACAAGCATAACCCACCATATCCATGACTATGACACCACGTAAATTTTGTAACCGTGCTTCATTATCAACAAAAGCACGACTACCTAATAAACCAGCTTCCTCCTTATCGAAAAAAGCTAATTGTAGAGTCCGTGGAGTCGAAGCAGAACTGAAAAGTCGAGCAATTTCGAGCAATACCGCAACACCGCTAGCGTTATCATCAGCACCGGGAGACTTGAAAACGGTGTCGTAATGTGCTGCGATTAAAATTGCTCCAGCATTGCGATCGCGACCTTGTTTTTCTGCAAAGACATTAATACCTGTGGGAAACTGTTCTAAAATCGGTTCCCAGCCCATTTTCTTGAGTTCACTGGTAATATAATCGCGGGTACGTCTGCGCTCTGAAGCTGTAAAACGCTGAAAACTCAACTTTTGTACGTCAGCGAATAATCGTTCTGAATCAACTTTATGAGGATTAATTTGGACTGCTGTTGCTTTATCTTCTTGAGGTAATGGAGTTTCTTTTTGAATATTAATATTATTAATAATAGCAGTTTCTTCTGCTTCACTAAAAAAACTATGACTAAATAATACTGCAATTGCAATACTTATTAGTATCAACATTATAAATATAATATATTTTTTCATCAACTATTCCCTACTCCTTACTCCCTATCAAAACCTTCTTTGATATTCAACAACAGCACGATTATCGTCACTAAAATTAGTCGAACCACGAAGACGAATATTGTCCTTAAAATTGTAGTTAATACCCCATTGGAATGGGTCGTCTGCGGTTAAAATCTTTAAAGCCGAAACAGAAATGCGGTTAGTTATATCCACTCCAGCTTCTGCTGCTAATTCCACACTTAAACTGCTTTTTCCTGCTTCCGGATTGTCGGAAATAATAGTTGGAAATATTCGCAGTTCGCTTAAACCAAAAGCAGTCCCAATTTGATTAAAAGTTGTTTGAAAATTTCCTAAAACAGCGGAACCGGCAATATTAAGTAATCCCAAGGTTGAATTACCTCCCCCTTCGCTATCAAATCCACCTCCTAATAAAGCGACAATTTCTGTTTCGCTACGTGCGGGACTACTTTTTAATTCTAAGTTTTCGTTGAGCTTACTAGCAAGACCATTTACAGTTGCTTCTACACGAATTGTTTCTAACGCTGCTAAACCTGTAGCATTTTTAGTAAAATCCGAGCTTTGAATTACATCTAATACTTTAGCAAATAAACTGATATCTAAAATCGGATCGCGGGGTTGATTTGCTCGAAATGTAGCGGTATTGTTTTCACCACGAGCTAAATTAAACTGAGTAGTAAATAAGTTAACTCCTCCTTTTTTTAATTTTAAAGTTCCTACAGGAATCGGATTGCTGAATATTCCGTTAACTGTTAAATTTCCAGTTGCTTGCATACTAATTATTGGAGGACGTTCAACTTTGACTGCTTCACCCAAATTTAATTGTAAATTATTAAATCTTCCAGCGTTTTGATCGTCATTATCAATTTGTTTAACTGCTTTTATATTTTTAATTCCGTTACCGTTAATCTGGGAGTTGGTATCAGTTTCCGGTAGCAATACTAACCCATTATTTAAATTAACATTACCGCTAATAATCGGATTCAAAGCAGAACCTTTAATAATTACGTTACCCCCGACACCACCTTGATAAAGTCCTTTGAGGTTTATCGCTAATTTATCTAAGGTTACGGAAAGTGGATTACTAATTTGAGTAAATTCGTCATTATATATAGGAATCTGACCTTGCGCTACTATTTTACCTTTACTAAAGTTTCCTTGGAGAGTTTCTACTAATATCGTGTCAAAATCAAATTTTACTCTTCCCGTGACATTTGTGAGCTTTTCTGGTAAAGCTTGAGCGGAAAATATGGCATTATTTATAGCAGCATTGCCATTTACTACTGGTTTTTCTAAGGTTCCTCGTACTGTTAGCTGAACTTCTCCTTCACCTTGTTCAAAAGTGGCTTGATTGGTGAATAAATTTAATATAGCTAATCCTTCATTCCTAACATTTACATCTAATGTAATTTGATTAGTTTCGGGAGCAACCGTTGCAAAAGGTAATTTATAAGGAATGCTACCACTAATATCAACTGGTTCGGAACTTTCAACCATTACATTACTAGCAAAATTTAAGCGTCCGTTAGCATAATTAAAACTAGCTGCGGCTGATTTTATTCCTTGCTGGTTCAAAGTTCCATTGTTAATTACCAATTCTCCTTTTGTTAAAGGATTAGCGATACTACCAGCTATTGCTGCTTTTGCAGTCAGATTTCCTGTAAAACCAACTGGTAAATTAATAAAGTTCCCAAGTACTTCCAGAGGAAAATTGTTGACTTGTAAATTACCAAATTGTTCGTTACCACCAATCGAACCGCTAAAGCTCACAAATCTATTTGTTGACTCAATTCGTAATGGTATTAATCTTAAAATTCCGTCTTCAAAAGCACCTTGAGCAATTATTTTTTTTGCATTGTAGCGGTCTGGTTCTTGTTCTGGGCCCCAAGTAAAATTTTCACCTTGAATATTAAACTGTGTGGCTAATTTATTTTCAATTGTATCTACATTCACTTCAGCATTGAAAGTACCTTTTAAATCTGCTAACTCCGGAAAAGGAGAAGCTTCACGTCGCTGTTGTTTCTGTAACGACAATAATCTTTTTATTTCTGAAAAACGTCGCAATTGAGTTAATAAAGGTTGATTTGGTAAACCTACTTCAGCAATTTCTAATTGACTTGCTTTACCATAGATAGGTTCTGCAAAACTACGCTGAAAATCTTGTAATTCGTATATTTGTAAAGCCGTTAGTACGTCTTGAATTTTACCTTGCTTTACTTTCAATTTACCTTTAATTTGCGGCGTTTTAGTTAGCTGAGTTATACTACCTGCTACAACATAGCTACTTTCACCTTTGATAAATTCACCTTGACTAATTATAAATTTATCGCCGCTGTAGTTAAACTTTGCAATTAAATTATCACCTTTTAAACGACCAATTTCTGGATTTCTAACCGCAATATCTCCCGAAGCAGTAGCAAAGGTTTTTTGATTAACTCGGATATTTCCGGTAAATTCTCCGGCTATTTTACCAGAACCAATATACCGATTAACAGGTAAAGGTAATTTTAATAGCTGTAACGGAAACTGATTTACGTTTAAAGCTAAAATATCACCTTGAGATTGACCGGAAGCGAATGTTTCACCACGCTTAACTAAAAAAGATTCGGGTCGATTATTTGCATTTAAATTAACTGCAATTTGGTCTTGTTTACCCGCAATATTCAATTGTAAACCTTGTCCTTGCTCCGACTGAATGCTTCCAGCTAAAACTGGTTCAAAAGCTATATCGTTAATAGCAAAATCTCGTAGCGCTAATTGTCCTACGATATTCGGTAAAGGCAGTTTACCAGTAATTTTTCCGTTAAAATCAACTTTACCAGCTAGATTTACTGCATTGGGAATCTGTATGGGTAGCTGTTCCAAATTATAATTACTAGCTTGAACCTGCAAGTCTAATTGCGTAATTTGCGGTATTCCTGCACTGACATTTGCGAAAATATCACCGCTAACATTCAAACCGGGTGCGATCGCTCTTTCAATTTTTAATTTATTTCCAGTCCAAGCGATTACTGCATTTAGTGGTTGCTCAAACCCTGGTACACCTTGCGATAACTGTACCGAACCCGCAGCACGTAGATCGGCTAAACTCGGATTTTTTAAGTTTCCCGCAAGTTGTAAATTACCGTCGAATTTACCCTTTAAGAGTTGATTTAATTTGTTTAATTCAACACCCGCAACTTTCACCCCAGTTTGATATTTACCGTTATTAACTACAATATTTGATGCTGTTATATTACCACCACCAGCATTGATCGAAGCGTTCCCCGAAGCAGTTAAATTATCAAAGGAATTTAGCGAACCAGCAACATCAAAATTTCCAGTTAACCTTCCTAAAAACGACTTAGGAATTTGCGGTGATAGCTGCTGTAGATCTATATTATTCGCTGCAACTTTTGCTTGATACTTACCGTTATTAACTAAAATATTTGATGCTGCAATCTTACCACCACCAGCATTTATGAAAGCGTTCCCCGAAGCAGTTAAATTATCAAAGGAATTTAGCGAACCAGCAACGTTGAAATTTCCAGTTAACTTTCCTCCAAACAACTTAGGAATTTGCGGGGATAGCTGCTGTAGATCTAGATTATTCGCTGCAACTTTTGCTTGATACTTACCGTTATTAACTAAAATATTTGATGCTGCAATCTTACCACCACTAGCATTTATAGAAGCGTTCCCCGACACAGTTAAATCTTCAGGGGATTTCGTGGAACCAGCAACGTTAAAATTTCCAGTTAATCCTCCAAACGACTTAGGAATTTGCGGGGATAGCTGCTGTAACTCCACATTATTCGTCGCAACCTTTGCTCGATAAATTCCTCTAGCAAACTGGATATCAGTCGCTGTAATCCGACCAGCAGCAGTATTTAGATTTGCTTGACCCGAAACAATCAAGCTTTCTGGAGCAAAGGAATCCAAAGCACCACCAACGTTAAACTTTCCGGTCAATCTTCCTTGAAATGACTGAGGGACTTGGGGTGATAGCTCCCGAACCCGGACGTTATTTGCTGCTACTTGAGCTAAATAAACTCCATCTTTAACTTGAATATTATTTGCAGTAATAATACCACCTGCGGTATTTATTTTCGCTTGACCTGTTGCGACAATACTTTCCGGTTGTAACGAATCTAAGGAACCCGCAACATCAAATTCTCCCGTCACCCCACCTCGAAACGACTGCGGTATTTGCGGTGATAGCTGCTGCAACTGTACGTTATTTGCCTTGATTCGCGCTAAGTAAATTCCATTTCTAACTTTGATATTATTTGCCGTAACCTTTCCCCCAGCAGCAGAAAAACTCGCATCACCTTGAACTATCAAACTTTTAGGATCAAAATTTTGTGTATTCCCCGATACCTGAAACTTCCCACTCAAAGGAACCTTAAAAGGTATGGGATCTTTTAATAAACGTCCTATTTGAACTTGAGAAGCTACCAACTCAGCATCAAACTTTTGCTCTGCAAACTTCACAGAATTAACGGCAACCGTACCTCCTGCGATCGCAATGTTAGCATTTTCAGTACGGATTTGAGCAATTTTAAACGGTGTTGAACTTCCCGAAAAAATCACCCGACCGTTAAAATTAGCACTATCTAAATTTAATTTTTGTACCTGTTCCTTATTGACAAACTGGTTAACTTTTACACCTTTAGTATCCGCAATCGCCTGCCATCGCTGTTGATTCCAATTACCGTAAGCTACAGCAGTACCTCCAGCTACAGCTAAAACGACATTACGGAATGAGAAACTTCTGTCGCGATTGACAATTACTTCACCCGTAGCCGGATAAGTTGCTTGAGGAGCATTAAATTTTACTAGAGTACGGATAGTCTCCGGAGTCCCACTGAGGTTGGCTGTAGCTGCAACGGTACCCACTCGAAACGAAGGTGTGGGAATATTGTAAATCTGAGCTAAACTATCTCCCGGTGCATTATTTGTACGGAAATTAAAATTGGATTGGGTCTTTCTACCGAGATTATCATCGCCAATGACAATTTTACCACTGCCTTTAACTTCACCACCGACAGCAGCAACACCGCGAATATCTGTAAAAGTAATTGTTGACTTTGCTGTGACAAAATCAAACTTTGTACTAGCAGTTTTAAATTGAACCTTATCAACAATTCCTGGTTTAATAGTATTAACCGTACCCGAAAGAATTGGTCGAGTAATACCTCCTTTGAAAGTCAAATCACCTTTAACAACTCCAGCAACAGGTAGAGGTGATTGAATATCAAGTGTTTGTAAAGTATCGTTGACGCTGACCGCATTGACGCGAGCGGTTAAATCGTAACCTGTCTTAAAATCAATGGTGCCACCACCACTTAAAGGAATTTTACCGTAACTGGTAACTACATCATTGAGTCTTACTTTCGCACCATCAAACTTCAAAGTTCCTTGAGAATTAGCCAGCGGTTTGGGAGTCCGGGGTATTCGCAAAGTCAATCCTTCTACTCCAACGCTACCGTACAACAAAGGCTGTGCTTCTTTCCCCGGTAACTTTACCTGCAAATCTCCATTTATCCGCCCACCTTGAAACTTAACTGGTAAATTGACCAGAGGTGTAACTTCATCCGTCAATAAATCTTTTGCCTGTAGCTGTAAATTACCCGCTTTACTTTTAAGATCTACCCTTCCACTTGCGGAAATACTGCCAGTACGTCCCGGTTGTCCCCCGACTTCAAACCGAACTACTTGATAATTATCGATAAAATTCGCGTAACCATTTAGTCCGGAAAAAACGACCTTCGGGGAAGCCGCTTGGCGATTTTGCACAAACGGCACTAATGTTACATCCCCATTACGCAAACGCACCTCATCTAAATCGATCGCGATCGGTCCTGGTTCGTCGGGTAGCACAATCTTAGTCGTAATCCAGCGTCCTTGTTTGTCTTCCTCGACATAACCAACCGGGTTGACTAAAGTTACATCTAGCTTTAATCTACGATTGAAGAGTAATTGTAGCGGGTCAAATCCTACTTCTACAGCATCGGCTTTTACGCGATCGGGGTCTGCTGCGGTAGCTGGAATTGCCGAAGCTCCAAACTTAACTCCAGAAAGTGAAAAACCTTCGACTTTTCCCAACTGTAGCGGACGGTCAATAATAGTAGTCAGATTTTTTTCTACTAAAGGTGCTAAATCTTTCTGAACAAAACTCTGTAGTCGCCACATTCCCACGGCAACTCCCATAACTAACAATCCACCTACAGCCAATCCACCGCGACTCACTACCAGTAGCCAACGTTGGCGATTTATAGATTTAATTTTTTTTATCGAGGATTTGGTCATTTTATATTATTTATGACTGTAGCCGATGTAACAAAAAGATAAGTATAACTAACTAGCACATAAACATATTGCAATTCTTTCGAGGATAATTTGCCAGCAAAAAGCCGAAAAATCCTCGAATATCACCAAGAATATGTAATTGCTTTGAGTTTTTAACTACTTTTCAAGGGAAAAAATTTGGTGTAACCCAGTTGTAGCAATAATTTTGAATAATCAAAACTATAGAATCAAATCTGAAACGGTACCAGGGTTAAAGCAACGTAGAACATTCCCCATCAGAAAATATTTATATATCTGTTGATATTAGCGCCAAAATATAAATGCATTCAGGAAAATGTTAAGAAAGCGAGAATTATGATCTTTACTTTTGCTCAAGTGCATCCTAGAACTTTAATATGGATAGAAGCCAAACAAAAGGACAGGTGATTACAGATGGGGCGCGTTTTTGTGTTACTCTTTAATGCCCGTACAGAAAACGAGGGAATTCATACAGTCCGCATTGGCGATCGCAATAAAGTGCTGATGTTTGAATCCGAAGACGATGCTACGCGCTTTGCATTAATGCTAGAAGCGCAAGATTTTCCTTCTCCCGCAGTTGAACCGATGGATCGGTCAGAAATCGAGCATTTTTGTGAAACCGCTGATTATGACTACGAACTTGTTCCCACGGACGGTGATTTAGTTGTTCCTCCTGAACAAAACGTCGATGAAACTGATTGGAATGAAGAAGATTCAACTTTTACCCAACCAAAAGTCGAAGAAAAAGGAGAAATGTCAAATTCAGAACTAGACAATATCCGTCGCAAGCTGGAAGGATTGTTGTAAAAATTGATTAGTCATTTGTCATTTGTTCTTAGACGAAGGGCAAATGACTATGACAACAAATCAAGGATAAAAAAATACATGGCATTGCAACGCGGACACTTACTAACCGAACAAGTTAATCCCGATAGTCTCAATCTAGATCAATTGAGCAGCATCGAATTTGTAGAACTGTTTAATCGCGAAGACGCGAAAGCCGTGGCTGCGGTAGAGAAAGCAAAACTTGATTTAGCAAAAGCAATTGACTTAACAGCGCAAAGCCTGAATAAAGGTGGACGCTTATTTTACGTAGGTGCAGGAACTTCCGGTCGATTGGGTGTATTAGATGCTGCCGAATGTCCGCCGACTTTTTGCAGTTCTCCCGAACTAATTCAAGGTATCATTGCAGGCGGTGCTGGCGCATTAGTACGTAGTTCCGAAGAATTAGAAGACCGTCCCCAGGATGGTGAAGCTGCAATGGCTCACCGAGAAGTTACCCAGCTTGATGTAGTAGTAGGTATTACCGCCGGTGGAACTACTCCCTATGTCCACGGTGCAATAAAGGCAGCCAGAAGCCGTGGTGCCACCACAATATTTATCGCTTGCGTTCCATCCGAGCAAGTCAGTATAGAAGCAGACGTTGATATCCGCTTGCTTACCGGGCCAGAAATACTCGCCGGTTCCACTCGTCTTAAAGCCGGTACAGCCACCAAATTAGCCTTGAATATACTTTCTACCGGCGTAATGGTCAAACTTGGTAAAGTGTACGGTAATCGCATGGTAGATGTCGCAGTCACCAATCAAAAGTTACGCGATCGCGCTTTACAAATTCTGCAAGATTTAACTTCTTTGAGCCGTGAAGCTGCTGATGTTTTACTCGAACGTAGCGGCAAATGGGTAAAATTGGCGCTGTTGATGCACGAAACGGGTTTAGACAAAGAACAAGCCGATCAACTCCTTTCCCAGCATCAGGGAAATCTCAGAGAAGCAATTGAAGCCGAATAAACACGTAAAATACTAAGCTCCCTCTTCCAGACTCTGGCTGGGAATGCCTAAAGGTGAGGCTCTGTGTACCTCTAATAGTTCATTTCATTAATTTTGAAGGGTAATGCGCTCGTTACAATTAGCGAGCGGGACGCTCGCTAGAAGCAACGAGCGACCAAGATGGTCGCACTACGAAAATTTTATCCATCAAAATTAATGTGGTGGAGTACTAGCCTATTCTAGGTAGAGCCTCGGTTGATCGGTTCCTAACCCGAGACTAGGAACCAGTCAATTTTATTGAATTGATAAAATTATTTTAGTTAAGTGCTATTACTTAATAAAATATTAATCCAGAGAATAAAACAATACGTGATAACTCTATTGGCGTTTAAAAATTGTCCAAGGATAATCAAAGGTGCAGTTATCCAGGATAGTAATCATGTCACGTCAAGAGCTTGGAGATTTTTGCAGCATTATTTGCTTTAAAGCTGCGATCACCGGAATGGAAGAAGCGTTGGGAGAAAAAGCAACCGCGATCGCGTTAATCGCAGCCGGTCGCAGTCGCGGTAAAAACCTCGCTAAAGAGTTGGGTTTGACAGGAATTAATCTTGATTGGGATACGATCGCGGATAAAATGGCTTTCGCACTAGGTACAAATGGCACCAAACTCTGCATAATAGAAAGAATTGTTCAAGAAGGCGAATTAATCAAAGTTTACACTTCAGAAACTTTTTGTTCTGCTAACGAACCCGAAGGTTCATCCCGTAAATGTACGTTTACTTTAGGTGCGGTTTGGGGAGCGATAGAACAAGTTACTGGAAAGCGCTTGCGAGGAAGTCATACCGAATGCGTGCTTCGTGGTGGAAATCACGATGTTTTTGAATTT
The DNA here is from genome assembly GCF_034931125.1 of Rivularia sp. UHCC 0363. Taxonomy (NCBI): domain Bacteria; kingdom Bacillati; phylum Cyanobacteriota; class Cyanophyceae; order Nostocales; family Rivulariaceae; genus Rivularia; species Rivularia sp. UHCC 0363. The sequence goes on from NZ_JAYGHM010000047.1 coordinate 61,845, forward strand.
TCACCTTTGGTGTAATTACATACCTCCATTAATCAACATAAATAATAAAAAAAGGACAAAAAAATGCCTATTAATGCTGGCAAGATTGAAAGTATTTTACAAAATTTTGTAAGTGGTACTAATGATATTCAAGGTGCAACACTTGTATCTCCAGATGGTTTATCTTTAGCCACAGTATTACCAAGTAACATGGATGATGAGAAAGTATCAGCGATGTCTGCGGCAATGCTTTCTTTAGGAGAACGTATTGGTAGTGAATTATCTAGAGGTAGTATAGACCGGATTTTTGTGGAAGGCGATAAAGGTTACGGTGTATTAACTAACTGTGGTGATGATGCTGTACTACTAGTTTTAGCTAGTCAATCAGCGAAACAAGGTTTACTAATGCTAGAAATTAAACGACTCACAGAAGAATTAAAGTTAGTCTTGATGTAGTTGATATTTATGCATGGGCTTTTGATAGAAGTCGTCATGAATATTTGGGTACTTGAAAAACGCTATTGTGGTGCATTGCACTCTGTGACAACACACCCGATTTTTTATTAACAATATTAGTTATCATATATCGCCTGTAAAAAGGTGTATTGAACCGTTATTTACATTTTTATTAAATAGACATCTCCGGAAACAGCGAGATTCAAAATATATTCTTGATAACTAATTATTTCATACTGTTGTCTATTTTTTTTAAGTGAGTTCTATGGAAATCATGCGTATGGTCGTGACTGGTCCCGTTGGGGCTGGTAAGTCTACATTTATTCGTTCAATTAGCGAAATTGAAACAGTAGATACAGACCGCAGAGCAACAGATGAAACTTCACGACTCAAGCAAAGAACTACAGTTGCTTTTGATTTCGGTCGATTGCAGTTTAATCCTGATATGGCACTGCATCTTTATGGTACGCCGGGTCAAGAACGATTTGATTTTATTTGGGATATGTTAATTCGTAAAGCTCATGCTTATATATTACTAGTAGCGGCTCATAGACCCGGAGAATTTCGTCATGCTCGTCGTGTCGTTTCTTATATGAATCAAAGAGCGCAAATTCCCATGATTATCGGCTTAACTCATAGCGATTGTCCGGGTGCATGGTCTCAAGAAAATGCGATCGCAGCTTTGGGTTATTACGATATAAATACACAACCTCCTATCGTATTAGTTAATCCTACTGAAACATCTTCTGTTGCAAATGCGGTAATTACTTTAGTACAGTATTACGTACAATCTTCGGCTGTAAAAGCAATAGCTGTATAATTCAGTATTATTATTAGGTGTTATTCTTTTTGATTAATATGAGTAAACAATATGATTTTCATAAATTACAATAGTGCATCACCAATGTTATATAAAATATTATTTTAAGGGAAGACAATGGCATTTACAGGTTACTTATCAAAGTTTTCTTTAGCAGAAATATTTGAATTTTTAGAGCAAGGTTACAAAACCGGATTGCTCAGCATTCGTACTTTGAAAGACGATCGCAATCAGCAAGCTGACAATCATTACATCTGGCTGCGTCAAGGTCGGATTGTAGCCGCAGCAAATCGACTAGACGGTCGGGGTTTAGTTTCAATGATTGTTCGCAGGGGCTGGACTAGCGAAAATGTTGCTACAGAAAAGTTTCAAGCCAGTCACGGTAGAATGGCAATGGGGTTATGTCTCAAGTCTCAAGGACTGCTTACGGCAGAAAAATTAACACTACTATTCCGCGCTCAGATAATGGGTCAAGTTTCTCCTTTATTTGAGTTAGAAAATGGTAAATTTGATTTTGATTTCCAAGCTTCCATACCGACAGCAGAAATGACAGGCTTGAGTATTTCAACAGCAGAAGCAACTCTCAAAGGTTTGCGGAGTTTGCGAAATTGGTCTGCATTAACAGCAAAATTACCCGACATCACATCAGGTATTTCACGAAAGACGGGAACTGTACCTCACTTACAGTTAGATTCTCAAGAATCAAAAGTTTGGGAATATGCTAACAGTCACACTTCTTTAAATGAAATAGCCGAACAGCTATCAATTCCTGTAGAAAAAACTAGACAAATTGCTTTTCGATTAATTGTAAGCAACTTAGCAGAAGAAGCTTTTATTCTTGGTACTCCTAAAAAGCCAATTATCGATCAAAATCAAGAATTTGCCGATCTAGATTCTACAAACGGATTTGGTGAATTATTATCTCATGGATTTGCAAGCCATTTATCTACTTTTAATAGTAATCAACCTGCTTACGCTTTAAATAGTCAGGAACGAGAAACGCCATTAGAGCAGAAAAAAGTCGAGCCGATACCCAGTTCTGCTCATCAAATTAATGTCAGTCAGTCGTTTTTACAAAATTTAGTTGGTTTCTTAAAAACAAAAGTCGAAAGTTGAAAAATAATTTATATTCTGTATAGATTTTTTACCGTAATCTTACTGTTTTACCAACTTTACTCGTAACACACCATTTTTGATAACTTGGTGGGTTATAACATAAGTGTCTGTCATTTATAAAAAATATCAATTATGAATATAAAAATGAAAACATTTATCACCATACAAATTGATTAATTATCTAATTAAAATCAGAATAAACACGGATTTTTTTATACAGATAAAAGTCTAAAATTAAATGTAACTAATGGGTGCATCCTCGTATTGGGGTATCGCAATTCCTCAAATGATTGGCGAAATGTTAACAAATATATAAAGTAAGTCCTAGATTCTATTGAATGAATTTTTCGATAAATTATATATTGTGAATATTCTCACTCTTGAGTAAGAAACGTTATTAACCAATACATAAAGTTAGGGTAGTTATCCCGATCCGGTTTGCTTCTTGGATTTTATTCAATGAAGTATCTCCTGACTGCTGTATGGCTAGTCTGGACAGTAAAAGGGAAGACCTATTAATAAAGGGAACAAAGTATGAGCCATCCGGAAATGATGGTATCGAGTGAATTGCTCGATGAATTTAGAACTTGTACTCAATTGCAATACAGTGGCAAATTAAACATCAAAAGTTCCAAAGGGAATAAATGGGTTTTTTACTACCGATTGGGTCGTATAGTTTGGGCTACAGGGGGAAATCATCCTTTCCGACGTTGGCGCAGACACATAACTCAACATTGCCCGGATATTGACATTGACAAAATGCAGTTAAATTCCAAAGAAATCTCAATCTCGAATGATTATTGGGATTATAGATTATTGGAAATATTGCATGAAAAGCAGAAAATCAAGCGCGAACATATTAACTCTGTTGTCGAACGCACGATCGCAGAACTACTGTTTGATTTAGCTCAACAGGCGCATTTCAATCAAATTCAGTGCGATCGCAGTGCTGATGTGATTCTGGAAGCGCCTATGAGCTTTACAAGTGCAGATATGTCTCTGAAGTTCATGCAAGACACTTGGAAGAATTGGTCTGAAGCGGGTTTAGCAAATTTCTCTCCCGATTCCGCTCCAATTTTACGGAGATCCGAACAGTTGCAGCAAATGGTAAGTCCGGCTGTTTACAAAAACTTTGTGAATTTGATGAACGGTAAATATACCCTGCGGGATTTAGCCGTCAAAATGAAGCAAAGTCCTTTACC